>DASXIH010000052.1:0-6203 GCA_036498125.1 Thermoanaerobaculia bacterium | reverse complement strand
CTTTTGCTTTGTCGCCATGCTTCATCTGCATCCTCGACGCGTCATCGTAAAGCCCTTAACTCCTTGAGTCAATGCATTTTACGAGCCTCAGCGGACCGAAGCGTCAGTTAATGGAAAGCGCTCGGATGACGTAAGTCGCTGATGGGGTGAGGGTTACCGCCCGGGGAAAGTGCACTGATTCATGTGCATCATTCGGCGGCCGCTTCGTCTCCGCCGCTTCCCTCAAACATCGGTTTCGCGTCGATGGCGAGGAACTCCTTCGCCTTTTCCGTCAGGCTGTAGCCGCCCGAGCCGTTCGAGGTCAGAAATCCCTTGGATACAAGCGATTGCGCTGGCGCTTCGCCGCCGCCTGCCGGATGCTTGATCGCCTTGATCGTGGCGGCTTCGAGCGTGTCCGCAGCAAAGCGCCGGAACTCCTGAAGCACGCGCATCTCCTGAATCGTCAACGGGAAAGGCAGCACGATCGCCATGCCTTCATTGTAGCTGACAGCGCGGGCACCAGAACGTGACGCGTGCATCGGACCCCTGCCGCCGCATCTCGATCCTCGTTCCGCACCGCCGGCACGGTTGCCCTCGCCTCCCGTACACCGCGAAACGGCTGCGGCTGGTCGCCGCAACGCTCTGCCGCAGAAGCTTTCGCGCCGTGACGACGATCTCGCGCAGCTTCTCGTCCCCGATCGACGCCACCTTCGTGAACGGATCCACCCCACAGGCCCACAGCGTCTCCGACTTCCAGATGTTTCCGATCCCGGAGACCGCACGCTGGTTCAGCAGCGCCTCCGCGATCTCCTCGGCGGCCAGCATGCGGAGCCGTGAAACACATTCATCGACGTCGATCTCGTTCGCGAGCAGATCGGGCCCGACCGGTACCGGCGCGTCGACGTCGCAGAACTCGGCGACCGGGATGTTGAAGCCGACCGCCTCCCACTCATCGGTCGCGATCACCATCCGCATGTCGACGCGCGGCCGCTGCCATCGCTCACCCGCGCGGTAGATGTGCCACGACCCATTCATCCGCAGGTGCGTCCGCAAGGCGAGTCCGCCGGACAACTCGATGAGCAGGTGCTTCCCGATCGCATGCACCCGCTCGACCGTGCGCCCCGCGATCGGCGTCTGGTCGTCGACCCGCGCCAACTTCGGCATCACCGTCTCAAACCGCGTGACCTTCCGTCCCGCAAGCGTCGTCTGCAGCGTCCGCGCGATCCGATGGAGGGTATCCCCCTCAGGCATGACCGAGCGCCCGCAACTGGTAGCCCATCGAGCTTGGCGTGAACCCCGCCTCCGCGAGCATCGGCGCCAGCGCGCTCTTCGCGACCGGCGCATCGTCGACTTCGGTGATGAGCAGCGCGCGCCGCGCGCCGCCATGCACGAGCGCAGCGAGCGCGTTCGCGACCGCGCGCGCCACGGCGCTCCGCGACGGCTCGTCCTCGGGGAGGAAGAGCGTGATCTGCTTCTCGCCGCGGCCGACATACGCCGCCAGCGCGCCGTTCACGAGAATCACGCTCGCGCCGACGCTTCGCGTGAGCGCGCCGCGCGACTCCGGCCACTTCACGATCGAGCCGTACGGGTTCGCCGGATCGGTCGCCGCGATCATCACCGTCTCCGGCTCGTCGGGGTCTTCGCGGAACGAGCGGAGCATGTCGAGCGCGCCGCCGGTCGCGAACTGCGTCGCGCCGAGGCTCGCGACGAAATAGCCGCGGCGGATGCGGCCCGCATCCTCCATCGCCTTCAGCACCGGATAGACCGCGCTGAAGCCGCCCGAAATGTTCTCGCTCGGCGCCGTCTCTCGCGTGACGACGCCGTACCGCGCGAGGAGCTGATGCGCCAGCGTGTTCGCACGCGTCGTGGCGTTCACTTCGAGTGTCGGGATCAACGACCACCGTCCCTGCGTCGCGGGCGGCGCCGTCGACAACCGCGACCGGAACGCCCCCCTCGGCGCCGTCGAGCGCCGCGAGGTCGAAGTCGCGCGGGTGTAGCTGCGCAGCGCGTGGAACGTGTCGTTCGTGACGAGGCCGCGCCAGACGAGCGTCCAGAGCGCGTCGACGACGTCATTTGCGAAGCCGCCGGTATCGGCGTGGATCTGCGCGAAAAACGATGCGCCGCGGGTACGGAGGTGGTCGAGGATCTTGGCTTCGAGATCCGCAGTAGCAGACAAGAATGTCTGCTCTCCAGCGTGGAGCGCAGACATTCCTGTCTGCGCCAAATACAGCGCGATCCGTCCGTCGCGCTCGCCCAGCGGCTCGACGCCGCGCCAGACGACTTCGCCCGCCGAGGTGAGCGTGTCGAGATCGCTCGGCTTGTACTCCTCGATGCGCGCCGCGAGGATCTCGCTCTCGAAGATCGACGCGGCCATCGGATACCCCTGCAGCGTCTCGATCACTTCGAGCAGCGCATCGAGTCCGCGGCGCTTCTTCGTCACTCCCTGCCACGCGCACATTAGACGTGCGAGCGCCCGCGGCTCGACCGGCTCGACCTCTTTGCGCAGCTTCGCCAGCGACCGTTGCCGGATCGCGCGCAGCACCTCGGTGTCACACCACTCGCGCTGCGTTCCACCCGGCCGGAACTCTCCTTCGGTCAGCCGTCCGCGCTCGACAAACGTCTCCAGCGCCTGCGTGATCACCGCGACGCCGAGGCCGTAGCGCTTCGCGGCTTCGTTCGGCGTGAACGGCCCATGCGTGCGCGCGTAGCGCAACACGAGATCGCCGACCGGATCGGCAACACGTTCGAGATACCGCTCCGGAATCCCCTGCGGCAACGGAACGCCGAGGGCGTCGCGATAGCGCGACGAATCCTCCACGGCGATGAAGCGCTTCTCCTTCGCGACCGAGACCTCGATGATCCGCCGCTGCTTCGCCAGTTCCTTGATGGCGGCGGGAGCATCGATGATCGTGCGCTCGGCGATTTCATTCGCTGAGAGATCGCCGAGGCGGAGCAGCATGTCGTGAATCGCATCGACCGACTTCGCTCTCCGCCGTTCTTCGATCTGCTGCAGCTCCCGCTCCGCCAGCTCGAGCGCGGCGGGATCGAGGAGCTCGCGCAACTCGGGCTCGCCGAGAAGCTCACGAAGCTGCGACTGATCGATGGCGAGCGCCTGTGCGCGGCGCTCGGCGAGCGGCGCGTCGCCGTCGTAGATGTAATTCGCGACGTAGCGGAAGAGCACCGACGCCGCGAACGGAGACGGCTTCTGCGTATCGGCGGTCGTGACACGGATCGAACGCTCGCGAATCCGCTTCATCGTGGCGACGAGCGCCGGGACGTCGAAGACGTCGCGGAGGCATTCGCGGTACGTCTCGAGGATCATCGGGAACGAGCCGAATCGCGATGCGACCTGCAGCAGGTCGTACGCGCGCTTCCGCTGCTGCCAGAGCGGCGCGCGACGCTGCGGGTTCATACGCGGGAGCAGGAGAGCCCGCGCCGCCGCCTCGCGGAACTTCGCGGCGAACATCGACGACGATCCAAGCTGGCGGACGACGAGCGACTCGATCTCATCGGCATCGGGAAGCATCAGCTCCGCGCGCGGCGGCATGTCGGTCTCCGGGAAGCGCACGATGAACCCGTCGTCCGCCCACATCGTCTCGACGTCGATCGCCAGCTCGTTCCGCACCTTCGCGGTGACCGCCATCGCCCACGGGGCGTGAATGCGTCCGCCGAACGGCGTCAGGACGCAGACGCGCCAGTCGCCGAGCTCGTCGACCACGCGCTCGATCACGATGTTCTGGTCGTCGGGAACCGCGCCGGTCGCATCGGCCTGATCGGAGAGGTACTGCATCAGGTTCTCGGCCGCGAGGCGGTCGAGGTCGTGCCGCTTCGCGAGCGTCTTGATCGCGTCGTCGCGCTTCATGCCGCGCAGCTCGCGCACGAGACCGCCGATCTCCTCGCCGAAGGGGACCGTGCGCTGCGCCTGATCGCCCTTCCAGAACGGCATCTTCCCGATCTCGCCGGGCGCGGGGGTGACGATGACGCGATCGTGTGTGATCTCCTCGATCCGCCAGGTCGACGCGCCGAGCGTGAACGTCTCGCCGGTCCGCGACTCGAAGACCATCTCTTCATCGAGCTCGCCGACGCGCGCGGAGCCTTTCTCGGCGCCGAGGAGAAAGACGCCGAAGAGGCCGCGGTCGGGAATCGTGCCGCCGCTCGTGATCGCCACCCGCTTCGCGCCGCCGCGCGACGTGAGCTGGTTCGACGCGCGGTCCCACGTCACGCGCGGCCGCAGCTCCGCGAATTCATCCGACGGATAGAGGCCGGACAGCATGTCGAGCACGCCGTCGAACGTGCTGCGTGCGAGCTCCGCGAACGGCGCTGCCTGGCGGACCACGGCGAACAGCTCGTCGGCGTTCCAGTCGTCGATCGACACCATCGCGACCATCTGCTGCGCCAGGACGTCGAGCGGATTGCGCGGATAGCGCGTCGGCTCGATGCGCCCTTCGTGCATGGCCCGCGTGACGGCGGCGCATGCGACCAGATCGCCGCGGAACTTCGGAAAGACGATCCCTTCGCTCGAAGCGCCCACCTGGTGCGACGCGCGGCCGATGCGCTGCATCCCGCTCGCGATCGACGGCGGCGCCTCGATCTGGATCACCAGATCGATCGCTCCCATGTCGATCCCGAGCTCCAGCGACGATGTCGCGATCAGCGCCGGAAGCCGCCCCGACTTCAGGTTGTCTTCGATCTCGACCCGCTGCGCCCGCGCGATCGAACCGTGATGCGACTGCACGAGTACTTCGCCCGCGAGCTCGTTCAGCGCCGCGGCGAGCCGCTCCGCGAGCCGCCGCGAGTTCACGAAGATCAGCGTCGACCGATGCGCCCGGATCAACTCCAGCAGCCGCGGATGGATCGCCGGCCAGATCGACGCCTTCGTCGGCCCGATCACCGCACTCCCACTGCGGATCTCCCCGACGTCGTTCAGCTTCGCCATCTCCTCGACGGGAACTTCGACCTTGAGGACCAGCGTCTTCTTTTCGCCGGTGTCGAGGATGGTGACGTCGCGGAAGCGCGGTTTGCGATGGTCTTCGAACTCGTCGTGCAGATTGGTTGCCGGGTTCCGAGGTTTCGAGGTCGCGGAACCGCGTAACCCCGTAACCTCGCAACCTCCCAGAAACCTCGCCACCTCCTCCAACGGCCGCTGCGTCGCCGACAGCCCGATCCGCTGCGGCGCGCGCTCGCAGATCCTCGCGAGCCGCTCGAGCGAGAGCGCGAGATGCGCGCCGCGCTTGTTCGGAACCAGCGCGTGGATCTCATCGATGATCATCGTCTCGACGTTGCGCAGCAGCTCGCGCGCGTTCGAGGTGAGCATCAGGTAGAGCGACTCCGGCGTCGTGATGAGGATGTCCGCCGGGTCGCGGTTGAAGCGGGCCCGCTCCTGTTGCGGCGTGTCGCCGGTGCGGATCGAGATCTCCGGCATCACGAACGTGTCGCCGCGCGCCGTGGCGACATTCGCGATCCCGGCGAGCGGCGCGCGAAGGTTCCGTTCGACGTCCACCGCGAGCGCTTTCAGCGGCGAGATGTAGACGACGCGGCAGCGCTGCGTCTTCTCCGGACGCGGCGTGAACATCAGGCCGTTCAGCGCCCAGAGGAACGCAGTGAGGGTCTTTCCACTCCCTGTAGGAGCGGTGATGAGCGTCCAGTCCCCTTTCGCGATGGCCGGCCACCCCATCTCCTGCGCCTTGGTCGGCGCGGCGAATGACGCGGTAAACCACTCGCTGGCAGCGGGATGGAACGGCGCGAGGGGCGATCTTGCTGTCATTGCGCGGCTTCGCTGGACAACTTCTTGACCCGCTGCAACAATACTAGCCACTCTCCACCCGGGAAAGAGTGAGTGAAGGACGGGAATGCGGCTGAAGGTCCTCGGCGCTTACGGCGCGTCGGACGCGGAACATAACCTGACCGGTTATCTTCTGGATGACTGGCTCGCGGTCGACGCCGGCACGCTGACGTCGAAGCTTTCGTTCGCGCAGCAGGCTCGGGTATCGGCCGTCTTCATCAGCCATTCACACGCCGATCACACGCGCGACCTCCCGCACCTGATCCACAACCGCTTCAGCCAGAACGCCCCGCCGCTCGTCGTCTTCGCCGCGCGCGACGTCCTCGACCTCCTGATGCGCGACACGTTCAACGGCGTCGTCTGGCCCGACTTTTCGCAGATCAAGTCACCGCTCACCGGCAAGGCGGCTGTCGAGTACCGGGCGATGATGCCCGGCAAGAAG
>DASXIH010000051.1:0-2025 GCA_036498125.1 Thermoanaerobaculia bacterium | reverse complement strand
CGACCGAAACAGCAGCAGCGCGGTGTAGAACGCGTCGACGGTGAAATGCCAGATCAGCAGCGGCAGCAGGCCGAAGCGGAAGAAGAGAAAGCCGAGGGCGATGCCGGCGATCCCGACTTCGACGCCGCGGATGTAGAACGGCTGGTTGGCGTACGTCGAGTGGCCGAAGCTCCAGATGAAGCCGGCGACGACGATCGCGGCGATGCGCGAGCGGAGGATTCGTTCGAGGAACGGCAGCGAGAACGCGCGCGACATGAACTCTTCGGAAAGCGCCGGGAAGAATCCGGCGAAGAGCACCGCCATCCACGGAAACGCGCTGTTGAGCATCTCGTCGTACGGCACTTCCAGCGGCGACCAGGCGCCGAACTTCGACGCGATGATGTAGAAGACGACCTGATACGCGAGGAAGAAGGGGACGAGCGTGTATCCGAGGACGAACGAGCGGAAGACGCGCTTCGAGCCGAGGGCGCGGAAGCTCCAGATGCGCGGGATCGCGATCTGTTGCGGGGAACGCTCGCGGAAGAGCACCTCGCCGGCGCCGCAGAGGACGACGAGCAACATCGCGGTGCCGAACGCCGGCATCGCAACGTAGAAAACCGCGTATTGCGCGATGAACGCGGGGAACGAGGTGGTCGTGTCATACGACGCGACCGCCGCCGGATAGGAGTTCAGCGCCGCGCCGGCGGTGAGGATGACGCTCGCGATCGCGATCCCGAGGAGGAATCGGAGGGCGAGGTCGCGCCGCAGCAGCCGGATGATGAACACCGCCAGCGCCGCGATCATCGTGATCAGCAGGAACATGGAGTCGATGAACCCGGCGAGGCTGTTCTTTGACCGCAGCTCGCGATAGGAACGCTGCCAGTCGTCCGGCACCCGGATGTGCTGCGAGAAGCTGGTGATCGTGTTGCCGTCGACGGTGACGATCGTCCGGTAGGGCGCCCCGCCGGGTCGCACTGACTTCGAGTCCCAGGTGAAGATTCGCTGGATGCGATGCGGGAGGTTGCGCTCGCTCTGCGCGACGAGCTGCACGCTGGCGAGCTTCAACCCATTTCGCACGAGAAACGCCTCCGCGAGCCCGCGCGCGGTCACGATGTCCGGCGTCGGAACTGCGCGATCCTCGGGGATCTTGTGCGTGAAGGCGATCACCTCGCCCGTCGGCGCGACGTCGACGCTCAGCTCCTCTTCCTGCAGCGGCTTGAACCACCGCTGGTGCCACGACCAGAGTCGGACGTCGTTGCGCATGACGCTTCGCGCGCGGTCGACGCCGAGGGTGCGTTCGAGAAAGATCTTCGCGTCGTCGTCGGACTCGAAGCTCGCCGTGTTGCGCAGACCGGCGAACGCCACCTGCTCGCGTTGCAACACGCGCTCGGCGATGAGGCGCGACGCGCCGCGGTCGACCCTGAAGTCGATGGACGCCTCGGGGAACGCGCGCGAGAAGTTCGTCAGCGCGATCCCGAGCGAGACCGCGAAGAGGACTACGCAGACGGCGATGAAGAACCAGTCCCGGCGGTTGAGCCGATCCATCTGGCGAATAGTAGTGGAGGGTGTGCCTATCTAACTGTCATCCTGAGGCGCGCAGACGCCGAAGGACCTCCTGCGATTCTTGCTCCCCTCATCCGGCCTTCGGCCACCTTCTCCCCGCTTCGCGGGGCGAAGGGTAATGACGCAGCCTTTTCGTAATTACCCCTCGCCCCGCGAAGCGGGGAGAGGGTGGCCGAAGGCCGGGTGAGGGGTCAGGTTTCCTCGAGGATTGCGCGCGCGAAGGCGTCGCGGGCGGCGCGACGCTCCAGGAGTAGTTCCTGCGCTTCGGCACTCATCCACTCCGGAACGTGGGTGTCGGCGAGCGCTTCGCGGGCGGCGTCGGCGACGGTGTGACCCTCGCGGCGGGCGCGGGCGAATTTTTCGGCGAGGCCGCGCGGGCCGGCGGCGTCGATGAGGATGGCGGAGGCGACGGCGCGCTCCTCGCCGGTGAGCGGCGCGTCGAGGCGCCGGATCGACGCGGCGGTCTTCCGGAGCTCCGCGTCG
>DASXIH010000050.1:0-4585 GCA_036498125.1 Thermoanaerobaculia bacterium | reverse complement strand
CACATCCTCGGGCTTTGCCTCGTGAACGACTGGTCGGCGCGCGACATCCAGACGTGGGAGTACCAGCCCCTCGGCCCGTTCCTGGCGAAGAACTTCGCCACGTCGGTCTCGCCGTGGATCGTGACACTCGACACGCTCGAGCCGTTCCGCGTCGAGGTCACGCCGCGGCCGGAAGGCGATCCGGCGCCGCTGCCGCATCTGACATGGGCGGACGACCGCGCCTTCGACATCACGCTCGACGTGTGGCTCCGCTCCGACAAGATGCGGAATCCGATGCTGGTCAGCCACGGCAGCTTCCGCGACATGTACTGGACGTTCGCGCAGTTCGTGGCGCATCACACGTCGAACGGCTGCAACCTGCAGGTGGGCGACCTCATCGCGAGCGGCACGGTCAGCGGCACGACGAAAGAGTCGCGCGGCTGCCTGCTCGAGCGGACGTGGCGCGGCACCGAGCCGCTGGAGCTGCCGACCGGCGAGACGCGCAAGTTCCTCGAAGACGGCGACGAGGTGATCTTCCGCGCGTATTGCGAGCGCGACGGTTTACGCATTGGCTTCGGCGAATGCCGCGGGGTGGTATTGCCCTCGCTAGAATGAGCTCATGTTCTTCGCCATCTCGCTCTTCCTCGCCACGTTCCACGGCGCGCCGCTGAATCCGAGTCACAGTTGCAACACGGCGGTCGACAAGGAGTACTGCACGCAGATCCTGCCGATGATCGAGTCGGTCGATCCGCGGTCGAGCTGGATGTGGATTCACCAGCAGATCCCGAAGCGCGGCTGGCCGACGAAGGCGCTGGTCGGCGAGTACGCCAACAACATCGTGATCACGATCAACGAGCGGACGGCGAAGGCGGCGCCGCAGCAGGCGGTGGTCGCGCGCATGTGGCGCGGCCGCGTGAAGAACGCGAAGGCCGACGAGTACCAGCACTATCTCGAGAAGGAAGGGATCGCGAAGCTGAAGGCGATCAAAGGCAACCTCGGCGCCGACATGTTCCGGCAGTCGCTCCATGACGGAACGACCGAGTTCGTCGTCGTCTCATACTGGCCGAACCGCGACGCGATTCACGCGTACGCAGGCGCCGACATCGAGAAGGCCCACGATCTGCCGCGCGACAAGGACTTCCTCATCGAGCCCGACAAGACGGTGAAGAACTTCGACTCTGTACGAGTGACTAGTCACTAGTCACTAGTGACTGGAAAGAAAAGGGCGGCTCGCCGGCCGCCCTTTGTTGCGATGACGGCCTTCGGCCGTCACTTCACGAGGTTCAGGATCGCGTCCTTCGCCTTCTTGGCGATGCGGAACTTGAGAACCTTCTTGGCCGGGATCTTGATCGTCGCGCCGGTGGCCGGGTTGCGTCCCATGCGCGCCTTGCGGTTCACGACCACGAGCTTGCCGAGGCCGGGAAGCGTGAAGCCTTTCTTCGCTTCCTTGTGGGCGAGGTCGATGAGGGCGTCGAGCATGGCTGCTGCCTGCTTCTTCGACACCTCGACCTCTTCCGAGATGTAGGTGATGATCTTCGATTTGCTCATTGGAGCTGATGCTGCCATTCGCGTGGACTCCTTTTTCGTCAATGAATTTGGGTGATTTCTAACGAAGTCGATGCAATTTAAGGTTCGCGGCTTTGCGATGCAAGCGCTTTTTCGACGTGCGCGACGAATGACAGCAACATCGACGCCTCGCGAGTTGACAAATGTGTGCGTCCGGCGAGCGATTGCAGCTCCGCGCACATCCGGTCGGCCGACTTGTCGCCGAAGAAATTGATCCGGTCGAGGAGCGCACGCGTGCGTGTGTTGAGCGCGTGGACGAGTTCGCCGGGTGCGGGGGTGGGCTCCTTTGCGCGAGGGGTAAGCCCCTTTCCGAGTTCGTAGCAGAAGACGGCGACGCTCTGCGCGAGGTTCATCGTCTCGTAGTCGGGGGCGGTCGGGATCGACGCCGTCCGCTGGCACATCGCGACCTCGACCCCGCTGAGTCCGGACTCCTCGCGCCCGAAGACGATGCCGAGCGTGTGCTCCTCGCCGAGCGTCTCTTCCGCGAGTCTTGCCAGCTCCACCGGCGTCAGTCTCTCGAAGACGTGTCGTCCACGCACCGCGGTCGTCGCAACGGAAAGATGCACGTCCGCGAGCGCTTCGGCGAGCGTGTCGACCCGCCGGACCGACTGCACGATGTCCACCGCTCCCTTCGCCCACCACTCGGAAATGTCGTCGAGCCGCTGCGGGCGCGTTCCCGCGATCCAGAGATCGCGGAAGCCGAAGTTCTTCATCGCGCGCGCCGCGGCGCCGACGTTCCCCGCTTCATGCGGCTCGACGAGGATGATGCGGACTCTCAAACGGGCTCGGCGACCCGGCCGAGGGTCCGTGAGTACCACGCGGTGAGCTGCTTTGCGTATTTCTCGAAGTGCTCGCTGCTGACGACGTCGAACCACCGCCGCTCGTAAGAAGCAACCCTTGCGCGCTCGATCCTGCCCCACTCGACGATCTCGAGCTCTCCGTCGTGATCGACCGTGACGAGCTTCGTATCGACGACCACGATCGGGTGAAAGAGGTGCACGGAGGTCGCCGCGAAATCGATCCGTTCGAGCGCGTAATCGAGGCGATCGAAGTCGTTTCGCTGCTGCAGATCGTCGTGGAGCTGCCGCAGTGCGTCGTCGCGGACGTCGCCAACCGTCCCCTGAACCGCGGAGTAGAGCTGGAGCATCGCCTTCCGAATGAGGCTCTCGTCCTCGTCGCGTTCCGCTTCACGGATCGCCGAGGCGCGGATCGGCGCACGCGGCGCGTTCACCAGCAGCGGATAGATGACCGCCCTTCCTTGCGGATACGCCATCTCTTCGAAGCGGCGGAGAACTTTGATCGCATCGAGTCCCGCGTCTTTCGCGATCGTTCCGATCGCATTGCGCAACTCGTCGTCGTCGAGTCCGAGCCAGTGGTGGTAGAGCCGGTCAGCCTCGGCCGGCCGCTTCATCTTCGCCATCAGCAGGGTCTCTTTGTGAATTCCCTTGCACTCGACGATGAGGTTCAGGTGGACGACATGCAGTCTGCCCTTCCGCTCACGACGCCACGACCGTATCGCCGTCGCATCGGTTTCGCGGTCCTTCTTCTCCCGCGTGTCGAGGTACTCGGGCGAGTGCTGCGTCTTCCATCCGAGTCGTCCGAGTACGTCTTCCACGCGCATCTCGCTCCGGAAGGAACGATAGCTCCTGCTATTGCGGACGTGTGCGAAAAAATCGCTCAAGACACCTATAGGTTACTAGATGAAGCCCAGATCGATCGCTTTGAGTACGGCGCGCGTGCGATCGCGGACCCCGAGCTTCGCGAGGACGCTCGAGATGTGGTTCTTGACCGTGCCGTCGCTGATGTTGAGAAGGTCGCTGATCTCGCGGTTCGAGTAGCCGCCGGCGAGGAGGCGGAGGATCGTCTTCTCGCGGTCGGTGAGCGGTTCCGGGAGGTCGGCGGACTCGAACGCCACGTTGCTCGCCGACAGCGCGCGCATGATCCGCTCCGTGATCACCGGCTCGATGCATGTGCCGCCCCCGGCGAGCGTCCGGATCGCGCCGGTGAGACGCTCGAGCGAGACGTCCTTCAGCATCCACCCCTTCGCGCCGGCGCGAATGGTCTCGAAGAGCATCGTGTCGTCGTCGAACGTCGTGAGGATCAGCGTCGGCCGCATCGTGCCGTGCTCGCGCAGCGCCTGGAGCACTTCGAGGCCGCTCTTCTTCGGCATGCGGAGGTCGAGAAGGACGACGTCCGGCTTCTCGCGTTCGATGACCGCGATCGCTTCTTCGCCGTCGCTCGCCTCGGCGGCGATCTCGATGTCGTCATTCAGCGCGAGGAGACTCTTCAGCCCCTGGCGGACGATCGTCTGATCTTCGATAAGCGCGACGCGGATCATGCCGGAAGCATCACCCGCACTTCGAAGCCTTTGCCGCGCGCCGTGATGACCTCGAGAGAGCCGCGCAGCGCCTCGACGCGCTCGCGCATCCCGCGGAGTCCGTTGCCGAACGACACGCGGTCGCAGCCGGCGCCGTCGTCCCTGGCGTCGATGACGAGCGCGCCGTCCTCGCGCGTGACGCGGACCCAGAGGTTGCGAGCGCCGGAGTGCCGCACGGCGTTCGTGACGATCTCCTGCAACGCGCGGAGCGCGGTCTGTGCGATGGCGGCATTCGTGACGGCGAGATCGCGGTCGACGTCGCTGTGGAGCTGCGGCGTCGTGACGGCCGCGCTGATCGACTCGATCGCGGCGCCGAGGTCGACCGCCTCGTCGTGCCGCATCGCGCTGACGACGTCACGGACGTCGCTGAGGAGCAGCTTCGTGATCGATTTGCTCTTCTCGATCGACTCGCGCGCTTCGCCGGCCGTGAGGTGGCTGGCGACTTCGAGGTTCAAGCTGAGCGCGGTGAGGTGATGTCCGAGGAGGTCGTGGAGGTCGCGGGCGATGCGGAGCCGCTCGTCGGTGCGGCTGGAGATCTGCAACAGCTCCGTCGCGACTTTCAGCTCCGCGTTGGCTTCGGCGAGCGATTTGCGCGCCTCGCCTTCGTCGTGTGCGACGCGGATGGTGATCATCGCGAAGAGCGTGAACGCGAAGTAGGCGCAG
>DASXIH010000049.1:0-1996 GCA_036498125.1 Thermoanaerobaculia bacterium | reverse complement strand
ATGGAATGCCACCCCGACCGCAACAACGGCTCCAAGGAATCCGAGGAGAAGTTCAAGGCGATCACCGAGGCGTATGACGTTCTGCGCGACCCGAACAAGCGCGCACTCTATGATCGTTACGGCGAGGCCGGACTGCGCGGCGGGGCCGGTGGATTCCACCACGTCGATCTCTCCGAAGCGCTCAGCATCTTCATGCGCGATCTCGGAGGACTGGGCGGATTCGGCGACCTGTTCGGCTCGGGCGGAAGAGGAACCGGTCCACGCACTGGATCCGACATCAAGCTTCCGATGCCGCTCACGCTTGCCGAAGTCGCGACCGGTGTCGAGAAGACAGTGACGGTGAAGCTGCTCGAGCCGTGCGACCGCTGCGATGGAAGAGGCGCTGAGCCGGGAACATCGCCGCTCACGTGCTCAACATGCGGCGGCAGCGGCGAAGTCCGTCGTGCACAAAGATCGTTCTTTGGCCAGGTGATAAGCGTGGCGCCCTGCTCCTCTTGCTCGGGCGAAGGGACGATCATTGCCTCGCCGTGCAAGAAGTGTCGCGGTGAGGGACGTGTCAGAGGCGAGAAGCAGATTACCGTGCGGATTCCTGCAGGGGTCGCGACGGGTCAGTACATGACCATGCGCGGCGTCGGCAACGTTGGGTCGCGCGGCGGCCCGGCGGGAGACATCCTGGTCGTGTTCGAGGTGGAGGAGGATCCACGGTTCGAGCGCGACGGAGAAGATCTCTACACCGAGGTATTGGTCACGTACCCTCAGCTCGCGCTCGGCGCAAACGTGCAGGTGCCGATGGTCGGCGGGACAGTGACGTTGCAGGTGCCCGCTGGGACGCAGAGCGGCCAGGTGTTCAACCTGCGCGGACGCGGTTTGCCGAGGATCAATGCTAGCTCGACGGGCGACCTGCACGTGAGACTGCAGATGTGGACTCCCGATACGTACTCGGACGAGGAGGCCGCGCTGATTCGGAGGCTCGGCGAGATTCAGCAGGTTCCCGAGAGCAGGCCAAAAGGCCTGTGGTCCAAGCTGAAGGAATCCCTCGGCGCGTGACATGGATCTCGCTGCGAATTACTCCGGCCTCCAACCGTGACGGAGTAATCGCGGCGCTCTTCGAGTCGGGGTCACAGGGAATCCAGGAAGACGGCACGTCCGTCGTCACGCACTTTCCGGCGGGCGCGAGAATCGATGACATCCGCGACGCTGTGATGACGGCCGATCCACGCGCGGATATAGCGGTTTCCGATGCACCGGAGACCGATTACTCGGAATGGCGCGCCTCTGTTGCCGCCCACCACGTCGGCAACCTCGTAATCGCGCCGCCCTGGCTCGCCGGTGATTTCGATGCGCGCTCGACGGTCGTCGTCGATCCGGCGATGGCGTTCGGCACGGGCGAGCATCCGACGACCCGGGGCGTGATGCGACTGATGCAGGGCGTCGTTCGGCCGGGAGATATCGTCGCCGATCTCGGCGCTGGCAGCGCGGTGCTTTCCATCGCCGCCGCGAAACTCGGGGCAAGACGGGTGACGGCAATCGAGATAGATCCCGACTCGATCGGCAACGCCGAGGAGAACGTCCGGGGAAACGGCGTTGCAGACCTCGTCGAAGTGATCGAAGGCGATGCCGCTACGCTGCTGCCCCTTCTGGCGCCAGTGCGAGTCGTGCTCGCCAACATCATTTCATCGGTTCTCATCCCGCTCCTTCCGACGATCAGAGAATCGCTGGATTTCCAGGGACAGGCGATCCTTTCCGGAATCCTTGTCGATGAGCGTGAAAAAGTGCTCAGCGCAATCGATGCCGACGGCTGGACAGTCGAACGCGAAGACACGGAGGACGCGTGGTGGAGTGTACAAATAGCGCCGCGGTAGCAACGTTTTTCGCGGCCGACACGCTCACCATCGGCGCGACGATCACGTTGTCGGAGGAGGCCGCGCACCACATTCGTGTCGCCAGAGTGGGGATTGGCGAGTGCGTCGCCCTGCGTGATGGGGCGGGAAAGGCG
>DASXIH010000048.1:0-5352 GCA_036498125.1 Thermoanaerobaculia bacterium | reverse complement strand
CGGCACCGCCCCCAGCGCCCGCGGCCCCTGCCTCCGCGCCACGATCTGCTACAAGAAATACGACGGCCTGCGAAACTTCGCGCGCCACCCGACCAACCCCACCGTCGGCAACGCCGATCTCGTCTGGCACTACGAAGACCCAACCCCGTTCTACCCACTCTTCGAAACGAAGATCAACAAGCCGCTGAACAAACCGTTCGCGTCCTACATCGCGTTCTACTACAAAGACTTCCAGTGGAAGTTCGACGTGACCGTGCGGAAGACGGACGCGCAGTAATCGCGCTTCCCCGCTCTAGTCGCGGCGCATGCGCCAGACGCCGTTTTCGTCGGCGATGATGGCTTCGGTGGCTTCGGTGGGAAAGAAGCCGGTTTCGATGACGCCGGCATGGCTGCGGATCTCGGTGACGACGGCGGCGATGTCGGTTTCAGAGGGGATGCGGACGTCGATGATGCGGTTGCCTTCGTCGGTGATGAACGGCGCGCCTTCGACGCGACGGAGGACGGGGAGGAGTTTGAGGTAGTCGAAGGTCGCCATGAGGACTTCCTGGGCGAAGGGGGTGACTTCGACCGGGAGGGTGCCGGCGCCGAGGCGTTCGACGACTTTGCTGCCGTCGGCGATGACGATGAAGCGCCGCGCCTGCTGCTCGACGATCTTCTCGCGCAGCAGCGCGCCGCCGCGGCCTTTGATCAAGCGGAGGTCGTGGTCGATCTCGTCGGCGCCGTCGATCGCGAGGTCGATCGGGACGACGTCGGCGAGACGGAGGATCTCGATGCCGAGGGATCGCGCGAGACGCTCGGTGCGGACGGACGTGCAAGTGCAGCGGACGCTCTGTGCATGCGGCGATGCGCCGAGGACCCGGACAAACTCCTCCGACGTCGTGCCGCTGCCGAGGCCGAGCGTCATTTCGGCGCGGACCTCTTCGAGAGCCGCGCGTGCCGCCGCAATTTTGTACTCCTGTCCCGCCATCAAAAGCCTCCTGCCGCACCGCGATGCCGCGGATCGGCGACGGCAATGATGGTGCCGCCGTCGAACATCAGCGCCTGCACGTCGCCGATTGTCTCGCGCTGCACGGTCGGATGTCCCATGGTCGAGAGCGCCGCGACCGTCTCCTGCGAGAGCGCCCGCTCGTACTCGATGTCGTCCGGCGCATCGCTCTGCTGAATCCGCGGGGCGGCGACGGCGTCGCTGAGCGACTTTTTGTAGACGATTACGTTCAAGAGCACCTGCAGCATCGACGGTGGAATCGCGTCGCCGCCCGGCGTGCCGAGGGCGATGAGCGGATGATTGTCCTTCATGACGATCGCCGGCGAGAGCGGCGTCGCGGCGCGCTTCCCTCCCTCCAGGGCGTTCGGCACCTTCGACGAGAACGCCGCGAGCGCATCGTTCATCAGCACGCCGGTGCCGGGAACGACGAAGCCGCTCCCCGACTCGTCGCCGAGCGTGAGCGTCATCGAGACGACGTTGCCTCCGCTGTCGGCGATCGAGATATGCGTCGTGTGGCCGTTCGTGACCGCAGTCATGTCCGGCTCGGTGAGAGTGGATGCGGGCGTGAACTTGTCCGGCAGTATCGATTTGCGCCACGCGTCAGCACGCGCCGATGACAGAAGATCGCGATACGGAATCCGCGTTCCCCCGGGATCGCCGATGTAGTGCGTCCGGTCGATCGACGCGCGTCGCAGCGCCTCGGTCAGCAGGTGCAGCGTCTTCGGCGTTTGGAAACCGCTCGCGACGAGGTCGTAGGTGCCGAGGATGTTGAGAGTCTCACCGATCACGATCACGCCGGTCGACGGCGCCGGCGGGAGGTAGATGTCGTAGCCGTTGAACTCGATCCGCATCGGCGCGCGCCAGATCGCCGCGTAGGTGCGGAGGTCCTGGAACCCGAGGATGCCGCCGGCGTCTTTCACCTTCGACGCGATGCGGTTGCCGATCTCGCCATCATAAAAATCGCGCGCCCCCGCGTCGCTGATGCGCTGGAGCGTCGCCGCGAGCTCTTTCTTCCCGGTCTCGCGCGCGAAGACGATCGAGGGCTCGACGACCGCTTTCCACGGCCTGAGGCCGAACTTGCGATGCAGTACGTCGAGACCCGCGAGGAGTCCGGGCGTACCGACCGCCTTCACGCCGATGCGCGTTCCTGCCATCTCCGGCTTCACGGCGGCGGGCGCAGTGGAGAGAAAGTCGAGAGTCCAGATCGCGCCGGTCTTCGCCTCGTAATACGTCAGCATCCCGCCGCCGCCGATGCCCGACGATTCCGGCTGCGCCACACCGATCAGAAGCGCGACAGCGACCGCAGCGTCGGCCGCGCTGCCGCCGTCTTTCAACACGCGAACACCGATCTGCGTCGCGAGCGGAGACGATGTCGCGATTGCGGCGTGCGTCGCCGTCACCTGCGATCCGAAGGCCGTGCTCGCGGCGGCCAGCATGACGACCGCGAGCGCGCGTCTCATCTCCCTCGTCCTCGGCGCGGCGCGCGGTTGCGGTCGTAGATGATCTTCAGCCCTTCGAGCGTCAGCTCGGAGGCGATCTCGTCGATGTACTCGCTGTCTTCGGCGAAGAGCTCCGCGAGGCCGCCGGTCGCGATGACGCGCTTGATCCCGCTAACTTCCTGCTTGATCCGCGCGAGGATGCCGTCGACAAGGCCGAGGTATCCGAAGTAGAGGCCCGACTGCATGTTCACGATCGTGTTCGTACCGACGACGTGCGACGGGCGCTTGATGTCGACGCGCGGCAGCCGCGCCGCGCGTGCGAACAGCGCCTCGGCGGAGATGTTCAGCCCCGGCGCGATCACGCCGCCGACGTATTGCCCGTCCGCGGTCACGAGATCGAACGTCGTAGCGGTACCGAAGTCGACGATCACGGTCGGGCCGCCGAATCGCTCGTACGCGGCAACGCAGTTCACGATCCGGTCGGCGCCGACTTCCTGCGGGTTGTCGGTGTGGATCGCTATCCCGGTCTTGACTCCCGGCTCGACGAACAGCGGTTCGATCCCGAAGTACTTCTCGATCATCCAACGCATCGCGCCGTTGAGCGGCGGGACGACGGACGAGACGATGGCTCCTTCGATCGAGCCGTCGAAGTCGGTGCCGATGAGCTGGGCGGCGAGGATGCCGTATTCGTCGGCGGTGCGGTCGCGGGCCGTGGCGAGGCGCCACGAGTTCACGAGCTTTTCGCCGCGGTAGATGCCGAGGACGATGTTCGTGTTGCCGACGTCGACGACGAGAAGGGAAGACATTGCTCTTAGTCTAAGAGAGGATCAACTCTCCCGCGCTGATGGCGAGGGTCACGGAGCCGTCGTTGATCAGGGCGCGGCCCTCGTCGTCGATCCCGCTCCAGGTTCCGCTGATCCGGCGGTCGTTGATGATCGAGGTGATGCGGTCGCCGGGCGAGTGGACGGTCATGCTGCGCCATTCGCCGAGGACGCGGTCGCGGGCGAGCGGACGCGAGAGGTGCGCGTCGACGTGGCGGATGAAGGCGACCGTCGCCGCTTCGACGCCGCGGAACGGATTGGGCGCAAGCTCGTGGATCGACGTCGCGTTCGGGCGGTCATCGTCGCTCACCGGCTCGACGTTCACCCCGGTTCCGATGATGAGGAACGCACGATCTTCCTGCACCCGTGCCTCGATCAGGATGCCGGCAATCTTGCGGCCGTTCGCGAGCACGTCGTTCGGCCACTTCACGCGGGCCTCGATCGCGAACTCCTCGCGAAGGAACGACGCGATGATGTTCGCCATCTCTAGCGGAACGAGCGCCAGATCGCGAGCAGAGCGCGTGAGCAGCGTCGTCGCGTAGATGCCTTTGCGCGCGGGCGACGACCAGGTGCGCTGGTTTCGGCCCCGTCCCGCGAACTGTTCTTCCGCGATGATCATCGCCTGCGGGAGCGAGAGGTCGTTCGCCACGCACTCGGTGACGATCCGCTGCGCCACGACGTTCGTCGACGACACACGCGTCATGATCGCGATCGACTCGATCGTCTTCAGATCGGCGACAGCGCGGCGCGTGTCGATCATTGGTTCTGTTCTAGTTTTTCGATTCTCGCACGCAACTCGACACGCCGCGCCTCTGCCCCCTGTACGACCTGCGGCGGCGCGTTCTTCACGAACTGCTCGTTCGCGAGCTTGGCGTCGAGCGACGCGAGCTCCTTCTGGCTCTTCTCGATCTCGCGCTTCGTCCGGTCGATCTGTTCCTGCGTGATGACTTTCTCCGGGAAGACGATCGAGATCTCGAAGCCGGCGACGACGTCGTGCTGGGCGCCGGCCGGCACCGCCTCGTTCACGCGCACGGATTCGAGCCGCGCGAGGTCGTTGAGCAGATAGCTGTACGCGCGGAAGAAGTTCGCGTCGCGCTCGTTCGGCGCGCTGACGTACAGCGTGAAGCGGTCCTTCGGTGTGAACCCGCGCTCCGCGCGTGCATTGCGCACCGTGGTGATCATCGCCTGTACCGCGCCGATCAGCCGCTCCGCCTCGGAATCCTCGAGGAGCTCCTCCGCCACCGGGTACGGCGCGACCATCACCGATGGCTCGACCCCACCCAGCTTCTGCCAGATCTCCTCGGTCACGAACGGCATGAACGGATGCAGCAGCCGCAGCGATCGGTCGAGCACCTCGAGCAGCACGCCCTTGGCGCGGCGCTTGTCGTCCTCGGAACCGTGTTTGCCGAGGAGCACCGGCTTCGCCATCTCGATGTACCAGTCGCAGAACTCGCCCCAGAAGAAGTGGTAGAGCGTCGACGCCGCCTCGTCGAAGCGGAAGATCGAGAGGTTCTTGTTTACGTCGGCCGTCGCGGCGTTGATGCGCGAGAGGATCCAACGCTCGACGATGCTGAGGGCGTCGCGGTCGATCTGACCGGCGCTCTTTAGCTCCACGTCGATGTGCATCAGCGCGAACCGCGACGCGTTCCAGATCTTGTTCACGAACGCCGAGTAGCCGGCGATGCGGCTCTTGCCGAGGGGGATGTCGCGGCCTGTGGTGTTGATCGCGAGCGTGAAGCGGAGCGCGTCGGCGCCCGACTCGTCGATCACCGAGATCGGGTCGATGACATTTCCCTTGCTCTTCGACATCTTGTCGCCGTGCTCGTCGCGCACGAGGCCGTGCAGGAACACCTGCGAGAACGGCGCTTTGCCGGTGAAGCGGAGCCCGAACATGATCATCCGCGCCACCCAGAAGAAGAGGATGTCGAAGCCGGTGATCAGAACGTCGGTCGTATAGAAGATCTCGTAGTCGGCCGTCTTCTCCGGCCATCCCATCGTCGAGAACGGCCAGAGCCCTGACGAGAACCAGGTGTCGAGGACGTCGGTCTCCTGCGTGAAACTCTGCGAACCGCACTCGGGGCACGCCTTCGGCTCTTCCTCGCTGACG
>DASXIH010000047.1:0-4502 GCA_036498125.1 Thermoanaerobaculia bacterium | reverse complement strand
GTGCCGATCAACCTCCCGATCACCGAAGATCCGGAGCGCACTCCCGACACGGAGAAGCAGCTCCAGATCTCGGTCAAGGGGGAGGGGATCGTCTATCTCGGGCCGACCGCTGTCCGCAAGGAACAGGTCGACTCCGAGCTCAAGACGATTCACGACCGGACTCCCGATCGTGAGATCGCGGTGAAAGGCGATCGGAGCGTGAAGTACGGCGCGGTGCTCGACGTCCTGAAGTCGTGCCGGGAGGTCGGCTTCAACAACGTCGGCCTGATCGCCCAGCCGAAGAAGGCTCCCGGAGGTAGCACCTAACCATGCAAGTCGGTGGCGGCGGTTCCCTTCGCAGCGACATCAACGTCACGCCTCTCGTCGACGTCGTTCTCGTTCTGCTCATCATCTTCATGGTCATCACGCCGGTGGTGCAGATGGGTTATCTGGTCCGCGTTCCGCCCAAGGCGCCCGCGAACCTCCCTCCGTCCGCGGTGCAGGATCAGATCATCCTCCGGCTCATGCCGAACAACGTGATCTTCATCAACAAGGAAGAAGTCCCGGAAGCAAACTTCCCGAACCGTATCCGCGACATCCTCCACGGCAACACCAGCAAGATGGTCTTCTTCTCGGGCTCGCGCGACGTCGACTACGAAGCGACCATGAAGTTCCTCGACATGGCCCGCGAGGCCGGATGCAAGAACATCGGCATCATCGTCGAAGAAGCGCAGTAGCCAACATCTCACCGTCCCCTATGTAGCGCCGCCGGCTCGGCGGCGCTTTTGTTTATGGCCGCCGCGATGATGGCGGCGATGGCCAATTCGACGAACAGCAGCCATCGCGCGACGACTAACTCGGGGACGTGGCGGCTGGCGTCCAGCCGGCGATCGAAGATCGACGCGAATCCGGCGAAATGGCCGTTCGCGGCGACGGGCGCAAAGAAACTGACGACCGCGGCGAGAATGAAGATTCCGAACAGCATCCATCTGCGGGCGCCGCGGTAGCGGAGCGCGGCGATGCTGAAGAGAAGTTGCAATCCGATCCACGGCGCCATGAGCTTCGGACCGATGGCGAATAAGAACGTCAGAAGTAGTGTGATGCTCCAGAGGACAAACAACAGCTTGTTCTCACGATCGGCGATGACGGCGCCCGCGATGGCGCCGAGCGGCCCCGTGATGATGAATGCAGCGAGGGGCGCGAGGTTCGAATTTGGCGCGAGAAGGAACGAGGCAACGATTCCGCCGAGGAATCCGATCGCGCCACCGATCAAGACTCCCGCGAAGATGCGCTGCGCCGGCGTGAGCATTACGTGATCGCGCTGTTGGGCGTCGGGTGAGACTTCGGCCGGAACGCGCCGGCGATCTTTCCCTCGATCCCGAGGAGCCAATCCAGCGAGAATCGGCCGGGGCCGAGGATCGTCAGGGCGGCGGTGATGCCGAACATTGCGAACGGAAGCTCGATCCCGCGCAGAATGGCGAACAGCTTGACCGTGCCCGGCTGGGCGTCGTGCAGGGCATCGGGAAGTTGCACGACGAAGGCGGCGACGAACATGGTGCAGGCGAGGAGGAACGAATCGATCCGCGTGAGAAGGCCGGCGATGAGCGCGATGCTGCCGAAGAACTCGGCGTACGCCGCGATGTAGCCGAGGAAGATGGGGAGGCCGTAGCTCGGCATGTCGGCGGCGAAGGCAGCGGCGCCGCTGCCGAAGACCTTCGAGTAGCCGTGGGGAAGAAAGATCAGCCCCGCGGCGACGCGCAAAACAAGACTGGCGAAATCAGCCCGCTTCGACATGTCCTTTTTGTTCTTGTCGGCCCGATCAGCCTTTTTGGACCTCTCTATCTTGCCACATTCTGGTTCTGCGACTTTGTGAGCCGCTTCACGCTCTGGCGGCCGGTCTACCTTTTCGCCCTCCTCAGCGCCGCCATCGCGACCCTGGTGGCGAACGCCGTCATCGATCGCGGCCGGTGGCGGATCGGCTTCTTCGTCCCCCCGCGGCTCGCTGCCAGGGAGCTCGCACTCGGAATCGCCTTCGCCGCCCTCCTGATCGGCGCCATCGACCTCTGCATCCTGCTCCTGACCGACCTACGTCACGTTCACGCCGACGGATTCCCATGGCGCGAGCTGTGGATCGTCTTCATCCCGGCCGCCGTGCACGAGGAGCTCGTCTTCCGCGGCTACGTCTTCCAGCGCATCCGGACGTGGAACCGCGGCGTCGCGATCGCCCTCAGCTCCCTCGTATTCGGCCTGTTGCACGGCGGCAACAGTGGGATCACGCCGGTCGCCCTCACCAGCATCGTCGTCGCTGGCGTCATGCTGGCTCTGGCGTACGAGCGCTACGAGCGGCTCTGGTTCCCGATCGGCATCCATCTCGCCTGGAACGTGGTCTCCGGCCCGATCCTCGGCTACGACGTCAGCGGCTACATTCCGTCACACGAGGTTTTCCGGACCGTGGGCGCCGGGAACGTTCTGGTGACCGGTGGAACGTTCGGGATCGAGGGGAGTGTTGTTTCCGTCATCATCGAAGCATTTGCGGTCGCGCTTTTGGTGCGACTGAATAGAATGCGCCCGGAGAGATCAATCAGATGAAAGACATCGTCATCGTCGACGGCGCTCGGACGCCCATGGCCGAGTACAACGGCCATTTCAGCGACGTGAGCGCCATCGACCTGGCTGTCGTGGCCGCCAAGGGAGCGCTCGAGCGCAGCGGCTTCGCGCCGGAAGAGATGGATCACGTCATCGTCGGCAACGCCCTCCAGACCTCCGGCGACGCCATCTACGGCGCCCGCCACGTCGGCCTGAAGGCGGGAGTGCCGAAAAACATCCCCGCCCTCACCGTGAACCGCCTCTGCGGCTCCGGAATCCAGTCGGTCGTCAACGCGGCCGAGCAGATACAACTCGACGAGGCGACGACCGTCCTTGCCGGCGGCATGGAGAACATGTCGCAGGCGCCGTTCGTCGTCCGCGGCGCGCGCAAGGGCTTGCGCCTCGGCCAGTCGCCGATGGAAGACTCGCTCATGGTCGCGCTGCTCGACAGCTACGCCGGTCTGTACATGGCGCAGACCTCGGACAACCTCGCGCGCAAGTACGACATCTCCCGCGAGGAGCAGGACGCGTTCGCGCTTCGCTCGCAGAAGTGCGCCGCAGAGGCGGCCGGACGCCTGCAGGAAGAGATCGTCCCGGTGACCGTCGGCCGCAAAGGGGAGCAGATCACCAGCGACGACCATATGCGTCCCGACACGACCATCGAGGGCCTCGCGAAACTGAAGCCTGCGTTCGCGAAGGACGGCTTCGTCACCGCGGGGAATGCCAGCGGCATCGTTGACGGCGCCGCGATGCTCGTCGTCACGACCGCGGAGAATGCGGAAAAGAAGAACAAGAAGCCCCTCGGCCGCATCGTATCGTGGGGGATCACCGGCTGCGATCCCGAGATCATGGGCATCGGTCCCGTTCCGGCGACGAAGATGGCGCTCGAGCGCGCGAAGATGAAGCTCGACGACCTCGACCTCATCGAGATCAACGAGGCGTTCGCCGGCCAGATCCTCGCGGTCGTAAAGGAGCTCGGGATCGACAAGGAGAAGCTGAACGTCAACGGCGGCGCGATCGCCCTCGGGCACCCGCTCGCCGCGTCGGGCACCCGCCTCCTGCTGACGGTTCTCTACGAGCTGCGTCGCCGTAAGGCGCGCTATGGCCTCGCGTCGGCGTGCATCGGCGGCGGCCAGGGAATCGCGATGATCGTGGAGTCGCTGGCCTGACCTCCGTCATCACGAAACGCGGCGCGATCAAGATCGCGCTCGTCGCTGTCTTCATCGCGGTCATCGCGGGCATCTACTTCTCGCCGCTGCGCGATCACCTGTCGCGCGCGCAGATCCAGTCGGACGTCGGCGTGCTGCGGACGCTCTGGTATGGCCCGGTCGCGCTCATCGCCGCGTATGCCGCCGGCTGCGTCTTCGCCCTGCCTGCGAGTCTCTTCATCATCACGGCGGGCGTCGTGTGGGGCTGGAAATTCGGAACGCTGTACGCGATGTGCGGCGCGATGATCGGCGCCTCGCTCGCGTACTTCGTCGGGCGCTTCGTCGGCGAAGGCCTGCTCGAGAAGTTCGGACGCGCCGGGCGCGCCGTCGAGTCGACGGTCAAGACGGCCGGTTTCAAGACGATGCTCGTCGTGCGCCTCATCCCGGGACCGCCGTTCGCCGTCTGGAACTACGGCGCCGGGGTCGCGAACGTGAAGTTCCGCGATTACTTCTTTGGGACGCTCCTCGGCACCCTGCCGGCGCACCTGATCTTCGCCTACTGCGCCGACTCCCTCTTCAACGGCACCATGACCGAAGGCGCCGCCATCAGGCGGCTCGCGATCGTCGCCGCACTCCTGATCGCGCTGATCTTCCTGCCGAACCTGCTGAAGAAACGCGTCCGTCCCGCCGAATAGCACCATTTCCTGTGCACACACCCGTGTTATATTGATCGACCCGCGAACCTTGCGGGATCGTCTTTCATGATCGAGATTCAGATCGTTCCGAGCG
>DASXIH010000046.1:0-12155 GCA_036498125.1 Thermoanaerobaculia bacterium | reverse complement strand
CGAGAATGGGCGCGGCGACTCATCGCCAGGCGCCTTCTCCATCCGGGCGAAGTCGACGGTGGTCTTGTCGACGCGCGGCGGGGTGCCGGTTTTGAGGCGGCCGAGCTCGAGGCCGAGCGCTCGGAGCGAATCCGAGAGGGTCTCGGCCGACGGTTCGCCGAAGCGGCCGCCGGTCGTCTTCTGCTCGCCCGAATGCATGAGCGCGCGGAGAAAGGTGCCGGTCGTGACGATGACGGCCTTCGCGGTGAGCTTCGAACCATCCTGGAGAATGACGCCCGAGATGGCGCCGGGATCCTCGATGATGAGGGACTTTACCGAGCCCTCGATGATCGTAAGGTTCGGTTCGGCGTCGAGAATGTCCAGGACGGCGGCAGCGTAGAGGTCGCGATCGCATTGGGCTCTCGGTCCCTGTACGGCCGGACCCTTGGAGCGGTTGAGAACCTTGAACTGAATGCCGGCGCGGTCGGTTGCCTCGCCCATCAGGCCGCCAAGAGCATCAATCTCTTTGACGAGGTTGCCCTTGGCGAGACCACCGATGGCCGGGTTGCACGACATACGGCCGATTGCGTCGCGGAGCATCGTGACCATCGCGACACGGATGCCGCCGCGTGCGCAGACGCGGGCCGCTTCCGCGCCTGCATGGCCGCCCCCGATGATGACGACGTCGAACATGGTTCCACGTGGAACACTGTCGACGTTCAAAGTCATTCTGGGAGCGTTGATGTGCCTGCGTTGCTGGTTCGAATGTCTACGCTCATGGTGACTGAACGACGATCTTTCGAACGATGTTCTAACGGTGAGGTTTTATACTCAGTGTGAGTCGTTCACTTACCTAGCCGGCTGGACTATGCTCGAATATCACAGAACTTCATTCCTGCATAACAGGACTGCATTCTTCGTTGGCTCGTTCACTTGCCTATACAGAACGTACTGAAGATGGCCGAGAACACATCCTCTCTCGTGATCGCACCCGTGAGCGTTGCGAGGACACTCGATGCAGCGTAGAGATCGACTAGCACGACCTGCTCGTCGAGTCCTGCCTCCAGCGAAGCAAGGGCGGTGCGTAGAGACGCTTCGCACGCCGTGATCGATGCACGCTGTCGCTCGTTGACGACGGTCGGCGAGCCTTCCGGCGCAGCGAAGCGGTCGCGGACGATGGCGTCGAGGCGCGCGAGAAGCTGCGGGATGCCTTCGCCGGTGAGGGCGCTGATGGAAAGTTCGACCCCCTCATCCGCCTTCGGCACCTTCTCCCCCGCTTCGCGGGGGCGAAGGCCGCTCGCGACATCGTTCATCGAATGTCCCTCGCCCCGCGTAGCGGGGAGAGGGTGGCCGAAGGCCGGGTGAGGGGCAATATCGCGCTTTGTGTACACCGGGAGCGCGTTGAAGCGGGCGATCTCGCGCCGACCCTCCGCTATGTCACTCGATGTCCGCAAAATTGATCATTCGGACGCATTCTTGAGGAAACTTACCTCCCCGCAAACCTCTTTCCAAAACCCATCTGACTTGCGGATAGCGTCTGCATCTGTCAGCTCAGCGGCCTCACAAAGATTCGGGTATTGATCCTTCGGCAACGGATGCGTGTTAACAAAGTCCCGGATTTGATTGCGCCGAAGGATGACGACTTCCACTTTTTGTGGCACCGTGCCTATCCCTGAGACCATGCCGCGCACCGAGACTTTCGCGTAATCGATCGCTGGCGATCCCGGACAAGTAGCGGCGTAGAGGTCGGTCAATGTTTTCGTGTGTATGTGCATTTTCATGATCTATTCTCCATTTGATTAACGTACACGATTATCGGAACAAGGACGGACCACGAAGGCTTCCCGGCACGAGGCGATACTGGTGACGGGGCGCCGCGCTAATAGCCGCAAAACGCGGCGTTCTCACTTGCCGATGCAGAAGGACGAAAAGATCGTGGCGAAGACATCTTCTCGTGTGATGGCGCCGATGAGGGTAGCCAGGGCGGCGGAGGCGGCGTAGAGATCCACGAGGATCATCTGTTCGTTCATGCCGGCGTCCAGTGATCCGAGGGCGATGCGAAGCGAGGTCTCGCATGCGGTGATCGATGCACGCTGTCGCTCGTTGACGACGGTCGGCGAGCCTTCCGGCGCAGCGAAACGGTCGCGGACGACGGCGTCGAGGCGCGCGAGAAGCTGCGGGACGCCGTCGCCGGTCAGGGCGCTGATGGAGAGTGGCTCCCCCTCATCCGCCTTCGGCACCTTCTCCCCCGCTTCGCGGGGGCGAAGGCCGCTCGCGACATCGTTCATCGAATGTCCCTCGCCCCGCGCAGCGGGGAGAGGGTGGCCGAAGGCCGGGTGAGGGGCAATATCGCGCTTTGTGTACACCGGGAGCGCGTTGAAGCGGGCGATCTCGGCGTCGTCGCGATGGTCGGGGCCGCGGGTGGCGTCGATCAAATACAACACCACGTCGGCTTCTGCGGCGGCACGGCGGGCGCGTTCGATGCCGATTCCTTCGACGACATCGGCGTCTTCGCGGAGGCCCGCCGTGTCGGCGATGGTGACGGGGAGACCGCCGATCTCGATCGTCTCGCGGACGATGTCGCGCGTCGTGCCGGGGATGGGCGTCACGATGGCGCGCTCGCTGCCGACGAGGCGGTTGAGCAGCGTCGACTTGCCGGCGTTCGGGGCGCCGAGGATCACGAGGGAGAGACCGTGCGTCGTGGCGCGTCCGCGGCGATAGGTCTCGGCGAGCGAGGCGCAGGCGGCGATCGCCTCTTGCAGCCTTGAACGCGCTTCCTCGCGTGAGATGAACTCGTAACCTTCATCGGAGAAATCGAGCGCTGCTTCGAGACGAGAGATGACGTTCAGCAGCGACTCGCGGATCGACGACGCGGTGCGGCTCAGCGTCCCGTCGAGATTCGACAACGAGAGCTTCGCCTGCAGCGACGTGCGCGCGTTGATCAGATCGGCGATCGACTCCGCCTGCACGAGATCGAGCTTGCCGTTGAGCACCGCGCGTTCCGTGAACTCGCCAGGCTCCGCGCTTCGCGCGCCGAGCGACCGCGCCGCTTCGAGCAGGCGCTCGACCAGCAGCGGATTGCCGTGCAGCGTCAGCTCGACGAGGTCGTTTCCGGTGAACGAGTGCGGTGCGGCGTACCGGATCGCGATGCACTCGTCGATCCGCTCGTCGCCGGCATAGACATGCGTGAACGTCGCGACGCGCGGCTCGGGAACCTCGGCGCGCGACAGCGACGCGAGGATCGACGCGCTGTCAGGCCCGTCGATCCGGACGATAGCGAGCGCGCTGCGGCCGACCGGCGTCGCCGGAGCGACGATGGTGTCGAGCGCAGCGCCGCTGCTCACGACTCGCTGCTGGTTGCGTCGGCCGGCTGTTCCGCCGCTTGCGAGCGGAGGATGACGGCAACACGTTTGTAGAAGCCGTCGCCGCGCGACTCGGTCGTGACGTCGCTGTCGTCCTGCAGCGCGAGATGCACGATGCGGCGCTCGATCGGCGTCATCGCCGGGAGGAGCTGCTCGTGGCCATCCTGGCGAACACGGTCGGCGAGCTCACGCGCGCGCTCCCCCAGTTCGGTGACGCGGCGCTGTTTGAACTCTTCGCAATCGAGCTCGATGTCCTTGTCGACCTTGCGTCCGGTGAGCGCCTTGTTCGCGAGCACCTGCAGCGCGTCGAGCAGCTCGCCGCCTTTGTCGGTGAAGCGCGGGGCGTCGGGGCCGTACAGGCGCACGTGGATGCGCTCCGCGTCCTCGGTCGTCCGGACGACGACGCTCAGCTTCGCGAGCGTGATGACCTGCTCGCACCAGGCGTGCACCATCGACGCGCCCTGCGACTCCTCTTCCTGTTCCGGCGCTTCGACGGCGAAGCGGGAGAAGTCGCCCGGCTGCATGTCGTCGCGGCGATCGCGGCGTCCGCGGCCACCGCCACCACGCGAATCGCGATTGCCGCCGCGGCCTCCGCGACCTCCACGGCCACGCGACTCGCGAGGTTCGCGGGGTTCGCGATGCTCGCGGGGCGGAGCCGATGAACGCTCGGCTGGAGGCGGCGGAACAGGTGCTTCAGCAGGTGCCGCCGCGGCCACCGGCTCGGCAGGCGGCGTCGCGTTCTCGTTCACTTCCGCTTCGATCACGACGCGTTTGATGCCGCCGAGGAAGCCGCGCTTCTCGACGAGGACGCGATGGGTGATCTGGTGACGGTCTACGCCGAACGCCTCAGTGGCGGCGACGAGTGCATCTTCGAGAGTATGTCCTTCGAACCGCTGGGACGTAGTCATGGGCAAGCGCTCTCCGGTCAGGCGGTCTTGAGCTCGGCGGGATGATCTTTCCAGTACTTATTCATGATCAACTGCTGGACGATCGTCAAGATATTCTGCACGAGCCAGTAGAGAACCAGCCCGCTCGGGAACTCCTTGAAGATCCATCCGAAGACGAGCGGCATGATGAGAAACATCTTCCGCTGCGCCGGATCGCCGGTCGTCGGCGTCAGTTGCTGCTGGAGGAACATCGTGATCGTCATGAGGATCGGCGTGATGTAGTAAGGGTCCTTCGCCGACAGATCGTGAATCCATAGAAAAAACGGCGCGCCGCGCAACTCGATGGCGCGTTGGAGCAGGCCGTAGAAGCCCCACAGAATCGGGAGCTGCAGCACCATCGGAAGGCATCCACCCATCGGGTTGATCCCCTCCTGCTGATAGAGCTTCATCATCTCGGTGTTCATCTTCTGGCGCTGCTCGGCGTCGGTGCGCGACTTCTTGTAGCGGTTCTTGATCGCCTCGACCTTCGGCTGCACCTTCTGCATCTTCTTCATCGAGACGATCGATTTGTGCTGCAGCGGGTAGAGGACGATCTTGATGAGGACCGTGAGGACGATGATCGCGACGCCGTAGTTGCGCGTCGTCTTGTTGATCCAGATGAGGACGTCGAGAAGGATGCGGGCGATGAAGCCGAAGAAGCCGAACTGCAGGGTCGAGTCGAGGCCGTACGCCTCAACGATCTTCGTCTGCTTCGGGCCGAAGAACGCCTGGCCGGAGACGGTGCCGTCGGCTGCTGCGTTCACGCCGGCGTAGAGCTCCCGGCGGACGTCCTTGCCTTCCTTGAAGTCGGCGCGGCGGATGATCGCCTGGCCGCCCTTCGCCGGTTTGAGCACCGTGAGGAAGTAGTTGTCCTCGATGCCGACGAACTGGACGTCGTCGTAGATGTTGACGCGGTCGCCCTTTTCGCGGGCGAGGACCTTGAGCTTCCCGTCGGTTTGCGCGAGGCCGTTGCCGGTCACGATGAACCGGCTGTCCTGCTCGTCGCCGGCGAGGGTGCGGATGCCGGGGCCGATCTCGACGCGGTAGGGAATCGGCGGAGTGACGTTGATGCTGAAGTCGAACTGGTACTCGGGGCCGACGCGGAAGGTCTTCGTGACGGTGATGTGGCCGTCGCTGTAGCGGTAGTCGACGATGTGGACGCCGCGTTCGTCACGCTCGGTGACGGCGTACAGCGCGGTGTTGAGGGTGTTGAGGAGGGCCTGATCCTTCGTCTCGAGGGCGAACGGAAAGTCGGTGCGATTCGGCTCGCGGCCTTTCACGAGCTCGACCGGCTGCTTGTCGGAGGTCGTGTACTGCTTCAGCTTGAAGGAGACGAGCTCGGCGCCGCGGTTGGAGAAGACGGCGGTGAACTCGGGGTTTTCAACGAACGACTGCTTCAGCGTGGTGCCGGCGACGGGCGCCGCTGCATGGACGACGGCGGGGGGCACAACCGCCGCCTTCGGTGCGGGCGTCGGCTTCGAGGTTACCGGTTTGGCAACCACCGGCGCCGGCTTCTTGACCAGCTCCGGGAACATCTTCGGGATCACGACGCTCCACAAGCCTAGGAAGACGATCGAGATCACAACGGCGATGAAAATGCGTTTTTCCATTTCAGGGGACGGGGTCCCAACCTCCAGGATTCAGGGGATGGCAGTGCGCCAGGCGTTTGACGCCCAGCCACGCTCCGCGCACGAAGCCGTACTTTTCGATCGCCTGCATCATGTAGACGGAACAGGTCGGCTCAAAGCGGCACATCGGCGGCAGGAGCGGAGAGATGAATCGCTTGTAGAAGCGGAGCAGAAGAAGGGCGAGCGTACGCACGGCATGTTCAGCGCGCACCCGCGGAGGCGACGCGCTCCAGCGCGCGTTGCAGGTCGTCGCGGAAGTCCGCGAAGGAGGCGGCGGCAGCGTTGTGCTTGACGTTCACCACGATGTCGAAACGCCGGTCGTCGAGACCGAGCGGCCCGCGCCGGCGACGGTAGATCTCACGCGTCCAGCGCTTGAGGCGATTACGAACATTCGCTTTCCCGAGTTTCTTCGTCGCGGTGATACCGACGCGCGAGTGCGCCATGTCATTCGAGGCGTAGAAAACGACCGCGTATCGGGAAAAGAACTTCTGGCCCGTTTCGTACACTCGAAGGAAATCGCGGCGTTTCGCGATTCGCTTTTCCTTTGGCAGCCCTTCCGGACGGGCCGTTCCGTCTGCCGGGCTGTCCACTGTCTGCTGCTGCGCCTAGACGGAGAGGCGCTTGCGCCCCTTGCGGCGGCGGCGGGAAAGAACCGCCTGGCCGTCCTTCGTGCGCATCCGGACGAGGAAGCCGTGCGTGCGCTTCCGGCGGCGGTTGTTCGGCTGAAACGTTCGCTTCATTGTTTAACCCTCTGAAAAGAAAGCGGTGAGTATAGTGACCGCTCCCGAAGCCGGTCAAACCTGGGTCGGAGTGGGGGAATTCCAGCCCGTTCCTGGCACTCCGGAGATGCAGAAAATCCGATTGCAAATCGGATCGTGAAGACGCTATGCTGCTCGACCCTATCCGACAGCCAGAATTTCCACAGATGTGGAAAAGCTGTGGATTCTCAACGACATACGGTCCCTCCCGATGAATGTCTGGAAGCAAGTTCTATCACGTGTCGAGCAAGTCGTTGACCGATCGGACTATGACGCCTTGTTCGCCTCGACTCGATTCGTTTCCCAAAAAGGGGATACGCTCGATGTGGCCGTTCCATCCCAGCGCCACGTCGATGAGATCCGGGAGCGTTACGGCCGTCAGGTCCGCTCCGCGCTGAACGAGATCTCCCCCGAAGGCCTCCAGATCCACTTCATCGTCGACGGCGGCAACGGTCTCGACGACCTCGGCACGCCCGGCGCCCCCGCCCGCGAAGAGGTTCCCACGGCCGTCTTCAACCCACGCTACCGGTTCGAGGCGTTCGTCATGGGGAAATCGAACGAGCTCGCCTACGCCGCCGCCAAGTCGATCGCCGAGAATCCCTCCGGCTCGTTCAACCCGCTCTTCATCTACGGAGGCGCCGGCCTCGGCAAGACGCACCTGATCCAGGCGATCGGCCACCAGACCCGCGAGTCGTTCCCGAAGATGAAGGTCGTCTACATGTCGGCCGACTCGCTCGTGACCGAGATCATCACCGGGATCCGCTATGACCGGATGGCGCAGTTCCGCGAGAAGTACCGCTCGGTCGACGCCCTCCTCCTCGACGACATCCAGTTCCTCGCCGGCAAGGAGCGAACGCAGGAAGAGTTCTTCCATACGTTCAACGCGCTCTACGAGGCGCAGAAGCAGATCGTCTTCACGTCCGACGCGCCGCCGAAAGAGATCCCGACGCTCGAGGAGCGGCTGCGCTCGCGGTTCGAGTGGGGACTCATCGTCGACATCCAGCCGCCCGACCTCGAGACGAAGGTCGCGATCGTCGAAAAGAAGGCGGACGAAAAGCACATCAAGCTGCCGACCGACGTGGCGCGCTTCATCGCGGAGCGCGTGCGCTCGAACATCCGCGAGCTCGAAGGACTGTTGAATCGCGTCTCCGCGTACGCTTCGCTCGCCGGCGTGAGCATCACGGTCGACGTCGCGCGCGAGGCGCTGAAGGACCTTCTCACGAAGGACGACAAGCCGATCACGCCGCAGGAGATCCTGCGCGTCGTGGCGATGCACTACGGCACGACGGTTACGAACCTGAAGTCGAAGTCGAACGCGCAGACCGTCGCGTTTCCGCGTCAGGTCGCGATGTACGTGTGCAAGGAGCTGACGGATCTCTCGTATCCGGAGATCGGCCGCGTCTTCAACAACAAGCACCACTCCACGGTGATGTACTCGGTGCAGAAGATCGACGACAAGCGGCAGAACGACCAGCAGTTCGCGCGCGTCGTGGAGAACCTGTTGAAGCAGTTCCGATGAAATCCACAGGCACTGCGGAAATGCCCGGTCAAAAACTGTGGAGAATCGACGGCTCGAAATTTAGGTTCGTCGCGACTGCGGAAAACGGCGGCAAATTCAGTCGGTTTTCATCAGCGAAACCCGCAGGCTGACTCGACCTGAACTGCTATAATTTTGAGAAGTTTGCGTCCCCCGCGCGAAAACTCCTCGCTCTCTACTACCACCACTACTAAAAAGAAATACTCTGGTTCCGAGGAAGAAGACACATGGAGCTGACCGTCGCAAAAGCGGATCTTCAGAAAGAACTCCAGCTTTGCCAGGGAGTCGTCGAGAAGCGCTCGACGATCCCAATCCTCTCGAACGTGCTGCTGAAAGCGGCCGACGGAAAGCTCGCCATCGCGGCGACGGATCTCGACGTGACGATTCTCAGCGCGTGTCCCGCGCGCATCACGACGCCGGGAGGCGTGACGATCGAAGCACGACGTCTGTTCGACATCGTTCGTTCGCTCCCCGATGAGGACGTGCACATCACGATGCAGGAGAACAACTCGCTGCTCGTCGAGTCGGGCACCGCGAAGTTCCGCCTGCTCGGACTCCCTGCCGAGGATTATCCGACGCTGCCGGCCGTCGACATGAGCGACGCGTACACGATCGCGCTCGACGAACTGAAGACGATGGTCGGGAAGGTGCGTTTCGCGATCACGCATGAAGAGACGCGCTTCCAGCTCAACGGAGCGCTGCTCAAGATCCAGCCGACCAAGATGGAGATGGTCGCGACCGACGGTCACCGGATGGCTCTCATCAACTTCCCGAAAGGCGGAAACGGCAAGACGAAGAAGGGCACCGACTTCACGGTGCTGATTCCGCGCAAGGCGCTCGAGGAGATTCTCCGGCTCGAAGGCGATGAGGACGGGACTGTTCGCTTTGGTGTCAGCGACAACCAGCTCTTCTTCGAGGCGGGCGAGCGCCGGCTGATGGCGCGCATGATCGACGTGAACTTTCCGAACTACATGGAAGTCATCTCGCGCGACAACGACCGGCGTGTGCTGGTCGATCGCGAGCGTCTGCTCTCGACGATCCGCCGCATCTCGCTCGTTGCCAACGAACGGACGCGCGCGGTGCGCTTCGACTTCGCGCCGGGAAAGCTGACCGTGTCGTCGACGAATCCGGAGCTCGGCGATGCGCGCGAGACGGTCCCCATCGACTACGCCGGCAACCCGTTCTTCGTCGGCCTGAACGCCGCGTACGTGACCGACTTCCTCTCGGCCGTCGACACGCCGCAGGTCTCGCTCGATCTCAAGGACGAGAACAGCCAGTGCATCGGGAAGCCGTCGACGAACGCCGAGGACCTCCCGTACGACTATCTCTACGTCGTGATGCCGATGCGGCTCGCGTGATGTGATTCTTCGGTCGCTCACTCCTGAGAACTTCCGCAATCTCTCTTCTGCGACCTGCCACTTTCACCCGGCGGTGAACATCGTGCTCGGGCGGAATGGGCAGGGGAAGACGAACCTGCTGGAGGCGGTCTACTTCCTCGCGACGACGAAGTCGTTTCGGACGAACCGGATCGCGAGCGTGTTCCGGTTTGAATCGCCGAGCGTGTACGTCGCGGGGGGGCTGGAGCGGGACGGCGTCACCAGGACGCTCTCGGTCGGGCTGGAACAGGCGGAGACGCGCCGGCGCGTGCTGATGATCAACGGCGAGAAGATCGCGCTGCCAGCGTACCTGAACGCGATGAGCGTCTTCGCCTACTCGCAGTCGCGGCTGGAGATCCTGCGCGGCGCGCCGGAGGAGAAGCGGCGATTTCTCGACCGCGGGATCGCGAGCATCAATGCGCAGTACCTCGACCAACTCTCGCGCTATCTGCGCGTGCTGAAGCAGCGGAATGCGTTGCTGGCCGAGGATCCGAGCGCCTCGTCGCTCGACGCGTGGAACGACGAGCTGGTGGCGGCCGCGGCGCCGATCCATCGCGCCCGTGCGGCCTACGCGAGCGAGATCGGCGCCGCGTTCGCCAAGATCGTCGAAGAGCACGGCTACCACGTGCGCGATCTGGAGATCGTCTACCGCGGCTCGGGCGAGGAGGAGCAGCTGCGCGAAACGCTGACACGGATCCGCCGGCACGAGCTGCGCGCGCGGATGACGCTCACCGGGCCGCAGCGCGACACGATCGACTTCCTGGTTGGCGGACGCAACGCGGCCGACGTGCTGTCGGGCGGCGAGCTGAAGATGATCGTCCTCTTCCTGAAGTTCGCGAAAGTCGCGCTTTTCCGCCTGCGCCACGACGAGCCGCCGCTCTTTCTCCTGGACGACATCGACGCCGAATTGGACCTTGAAGTGCTGCAGAAACTCCTCTCAGGACTCCCCTCGAAAACGCAGGTTTTCGCGACCTCTGCGAAGGAGTCGTTTCTGCACGCTTTGGAGGCCGGTCCGCACCGCCGCTTAGTCATTGAAAACGGGGCAGTTACAGCCTCCCGAGATTTCGCCTGACGAGGGCATTTTTCGGTATCATCAGGCGTTCTGAATCGCGACGCTTTTTCCCGCCCAAATCCCTCGACAGAAAGCGATTCGATGACCGCAGAAAACTACACCGCAGAAGACATCAAAGTCCTCAAAGGGCTTGATGCCGTGCGCAAGCGCCCGGGCATGTACATCGGCGATACCGATGACTACACCGGTCTGCATCACATGGTTTACGAGGTCGTCGACAACGCGATCGACGAGGCACTCGCCGGCTACGCCGACAAGGTCCAGGTGACGATTCACGTCGACAACTCGGTGACCGTCGACGACAACGGCCGCGGCATCCCGGTCGACATCCACAAGGAAGAGGGACGCAGCGCGGCCGAGGTCATCATGACCGAGCTGCATGCCGGCGGTAAGTTCGACAACAACTCGTACAAGGTGTCGGGCGGACTGCATGGCGTCGGCGTCTCGGTCGTCAACTTTCTCTCCGAGTGGCTGGAGCTCGAGATCCATCGCGACGGCTTCGTCTGGCGCCAGCGCTACGAGCGCGGCGTTCCGGTGGCGCAGATCGAGAAGGGCGAGAAGACGACGCGCCGCGGCACGCGCGTGACGTTCAAGACCGACTCGGAGATCTTCTCGGTCACCGAGATGAACTACGAGACGCTCTCGCAACGTCTCCGCGAGCTGGCGTTCCTCAACTCCGGCGTCAACATCTCCATCGGCGACGAGCGGACGGAGAAGAAGCACGAGTTCTGCTACCAGGGCGGCATCGTCTCGTTCGTGCAGGACCTGAACAAGAACAAGACGCCGCTGCACGAGCAGCCGATCTTCATCCGCGACGAGAAGGACGGCGAAGGGGTCGAGATCGCGTTGCAGTGGAACGAGGGTTACACCGAGAACCTCTACTGCTTCACGAACACGATCAAGAACCTCGACGGCGGTACGCACCTGGTCGGCTTCAAGGGCGGCCTGACGCGCACCGTGAACAAGTACATCGACGACAGCGGCGTGCTGCAGAAACTGAAGATCTCGATCGAGGGCGACGACATCCGCGAAGGACTCGCGGCCGTCATCTCCGTCAAGGTCCGCGACCCGAAGTTCTCGTCGCAGACGAAGGACAAGCTGGTCTCGTCGCACGTGAAGACGTGGGTCGAGCAGGTCGTGAACGAAAAGCTCGCCGAATTCTTCGAGGAGCATCCGCGCGAGGTGAAGCGGATCGTCGAGAAGATCATCGAGGCGGCCCGCGCGCGTGAGGCGGCCCGTAAGGCCCGAGACCTGACGCGGCGCAAGGGCGCGCTCGACTCCGCGTCGCTCCCCGGCAAGCTCGCCGACTGCTCCGAGCGCGATCCCGCTCTCTGCGAGATCTACTTCGTCGAGGGCGACTCTGCAGGCGGTTCGGCGAAGCAAGGCCGTGACCGCCGCTTCCAGGCGATCCTGCCGCTCAAGGGCAAGATCCTGAACGTCGAGAAGGCGCGCCTCGACAAGATGCTCTCGTCGGAAGAAATCCGGCTGATGATCACGGCGCTCGGCACCGGCATCGG
>DASXIH010000045.1:0-3803 GCA_036498125.1 Thermoanaerobaculia bacterium | reverse complement strand
CCGCGCGACCTCGTCATCGGAAACGGCTGTCTGCTCGTCGGATTCGACGCGCAGTACAGGCTCGCCGACTTCTACTTCCCGCACGTGGGCATGGAGAACCATTCGGCGTCGCCGTTCCGCTTCGGCGTCTGGGCGGACGACAAGATCGCGTGGGTCGAGGATGCCGGCTGGCGGCGGGAGATCACCTACCTGCGAGACACGCTCGTCGGCGACGTCACCTGCGAGCACGGGGACCTGCAGTTGCGTCTCCGTTGTCACGACACCGTCGACACCGACGCGAACGTCTACCTCCGCAAGATCGTCGTCCGCAATCTCGGCGACGCGCAGCGGACGATCAAGCTGTTCTTCCACCACGACTTCAACCTTTACGGGAACGCCATCGCCGACACGGCCTACTACGATCCGCAGAGCAGCGCGATCGTTCACTACAAGGCGAAGCGCTATCTCCTCGTCAACACTGACGCCGGCGTGCCGGAGTACGCCTGCGGGCGGAGCGGCATCGGTGGCGCGGAAGGCACCTGGCGCGATGCGGAGGACGGCGTCCTGTCGATGGAGTCGATCGCGCAGGGAGCGGTCGACTCGACGATCGCGATCCCGGTGACGCTCGAGCCGCACGGCTCGCAAACGGTCAACTACTGGATCTGCGCCGGGAAACGATACGGCGAAGTGCGCGAGCTCGACCAGCGCGTGCGCGACGAGACGCCGGCGAAGATGATGGCGCGCACCGCGTCCTACTGGTACACCTGGGTCAACAAGAACGAAGACTCGTTCGACGACCTGCCGGACGAGCTCGTGGAGCTCTACCGCCGTTCGCTGCTCGTCATCGCCACGCAGTGCGATCGCAACGGCGCCGTCATCGCGGCGAACGACTCCGACATCCAGTGGGGGCACAACGACCACTACTCGTACATGTGGCCGCGCGACGCGGCGTTCGTCTGCGACGCGATGGACCGCGCCGGCTACACGGAGCTGACGCGCCGCTTTCTCGTCTTCGCCGAGAAGATCATTCACGAGAACGGCTGGTTCCTCCACAAGTACAACCCCGACGGCACGCTCGCGTCGCTGTGGCACCCGTGGGTGCGCGACGGCAAGCCGCAGCTGCCGATCCAGGAAGACGAAACGGCACTGGTGATCTGGCTCGTCGCGCGGCACTACGAGCGGACGCGCGACCTCGACCTCCTCCGCAGCGTTTACCGGCGTCTCGTCGTCCAGCCGGCGGAGTTCCTCGTCTCGTTTCGCGATCCGGAGACGCACCTTCCGAAGCCGAGCTTCGACATCTGGGAGGAGCGCCACGGCGTCTTCACCTTTACCTGTGCTGCGGTGATCGCGGGGCTCGAGGCGGCATCGTCGATCGCGAACCTCTTCAATGACGCGGAGCGGCGCGACCGTTTCGCCGCGGCAGCGCAGGAGGTGCGCGACGCGACGCTGCAGCATCTTTTCATCGCGGACGCGAAGCACTTCGCGCGCGGGCTGATCTCGACGGAGAAGGGGCTCGAGCTCGATCCGGCACTCGACATCTCCGTCTTCGGCCTCTTCTACCTCGGCGCGTTCTCCGCCGGCAGCGCCGCTGTGGAGTCGACCATGCGCGCCGCCCGGGAGAAGCTCGCGGTGCAGACGGAGGTCGGCGGCTTCGCCCGTTATGCCGGAGACGCGTACCATCGGATCAGCGAAGAGACGGGCCGCGTGCCGGGGAATCCGTGGATCCTCTGCTCTCTCTGGTTCGCCGAACACGCGATTGCGACGGCGACGCGCGTCGAGGAGCTGCAGACCGCGATCGACATCCTCTCCTGGATCCGGTCGAAGGCGCTGCCCTCGCTGATCCTGCCCGAACAGGTCGATCCCTACGACGGCTCTCCTCTCAGCGTGGCGCCGTTGACGTGGAGTCATGCCCAGCTCGTTTCGGTCGTGCGCGGCTACCTCGCCGCTCGCGCAAAATGATCTATCCTTGAATCAAGGAAAGAGGAGGAGTCGATGGCTGGGAAGGCCGACGTCATCAACGCCATGTCCGATCATGCGGGCATCTCGAAGAAAGAGGCTGCGGCAGCGTTCGATGCCTTCGTGAACTTCATCACCGACTCATGCGGCCGCGGCGAGCGCTGCACCGTTCCGGGACTCGGCACGTTCTCTGTCTCGCATCGCAAGGCACGCGAAGGACGCAACCCGCGCACGAAGGAAAAGATCACGATCCCGGCCTCGAAGAACGTCCGTTTCAAGGCCGGCAAAGACCTTCGCGACTCCCTCAACGCGCCTAAGAGAAAGTGACTAGTGACTAGTAACTAGTAACTAGTAACTAGTAACTAGTAACTAGTGACCAGTGACTAGTGACTAGTAACTAGTGTCTCACGCGACCCAGGGCCGCGGCATGAACAGCTCGGCGTAGAGCTTCATCGCGTAACGATCCGTCATTCCTGCGATGAAGTCGATGGCTAGGCGCTCGACGGAGTCCTCCTCGTTGCGCGTCAGGAACCCGTCGGGATGCGCGACGACGTACTCGAACAAGTCCGTGAGCACCTGCTGCGCCTTCGTCGTCTCCCGCCGTACCGCCTCGCTGAAGTACATGTGCTCGAACATGTAGCGCCGCAGCTCCTCCAGCGCTTCGAGCACCTCGGGCGACATCGTGATCGCCTCATAACCATTCGCGAGCGTCGAGGTGATGACGTCGCGCACCATCCGGTCGATGCGGTTGTTACCGGTCTCGCCGAGGACGTCGCGAATCGGCTGCGGGATGTCGTCGTTCGCGATGATCCCGGCGCGGACGCCGTCGTCGATGTCGTGGTTGACGTACGCGATGATGTCGCTGATCCGGACGATGTCGCCTTCGAGCGTCAGCGCGCGCGACTTCGGGCGCGTCCGTAGCAGCTCGCCTTTCTCGCCCTTCGAGTGCTTCAGGATCCCGTCGCGCACCTCGACCGTCAGGTTCAGCCCGCGGCCGTCGTTCTCCAGCTTCTCGACCACGCGCACCGACTGCCGGTAGTGATCGAACCCGCCGCGCACGAGCTTGTTCAGCGCCGCCTCTCCCGCGTGACCGAACGCCGAGTGGCCGAGGTCGTGGCCGAGTGCGACCGCCTCCGTGAGGATCTCGTTGAGGCGCAGCGACTTCGCGATCGTCCGTCCGATCTGCATCACCTCGAGGACGTGCGTGAGGCGCGTCCGGTAGTGGTCGCCTTCGGGCGCGAGAAACACCTGCGTCTTGTGTTTGAGGCGGCGGAACGCCTTGCAGTGGATGATCCGATCGCGGTCGCGCTGGTAGGAGGGACGGAGGTCATCCTCCGGCTCTTCCCGGTCGCGTCCCCGCGTCTCGGCGCTCTTCGCCGCCTGCGGCACGAGCGTCTCGTATTCGATCTTCTCGAGGAGGTGGCGGATGTCCATCTACAGTTCGAGCTCCAGGTACTTGGTTCCGTCGACCGGATTGTGACGGTAAGGAGCGATCGAGTGGAAGCCGAGGGAGTCGTAGAGCGCGAAGGCCTCGGTCATGGTGGGGAGTGTGTCGAGGCGCATGCGCGTGTAGCCGCGGCGCCGCGCCTCTTCGATGATGCCGAGGGCGAGCGCGCGGCCGGTGCCGGAACCGCGGAACGCGGGGCGGACGTAGAGCCGCTTCATCTCGCAGGTGATGTCGCTGATGTGCAGGAGCGCCACGCAGCCCGCGACGTTATCGCCGATCTTCGCGATGAGGATGCGGTCGTAGAACGTCGCCAGTGACGCGACTTCCTGCTCGAAATCCTGAAACGACAGATCGACGCCGACGCCCGCCGCGTACTCGCGCAGCAGCTCGCGAACGACGTCGTAGTCATCCGCGGGAGCGA
>DASXIH010000044.1:0-9593 GCA_036498125.1 Thermoanaerobaculia bacterium | reverse complement strand
TTGTCGAACGTGTACACATAAAGCCGATCACCCGGATGCAATCCTCGCACGAAGGACTGGATGCTGCGCTTGTACTCCACGGAGATGTTTTTCGCGTGCTCCCCTTTACCATTGATCGAATTTGACGTATCGATGAGCAGGATCCAATCGTTTCCTTTCGCGTTAACGCGTACCGATGCCATTGCAGCCACGCACAGCACCGCGGCAAGATACGGAGCGATTACGGACCTACTTACACCGCGCATGGGCGCACTCTGTATCTAGTAAGGCAGCGAAGCCTCCCGCGTCCGCTCCTAGCAGCGACAGACAATGGTTGGCGTCCTTGCAGTCCCCTATTTGCAAATAGCACTCGCCGAGAGAGAACTGGATCAATGCGGCTTGATACTGACCAGCGGCGGTCTCCCTGCGGACCTGATTCGACGCCTGGTTGAAGACTTCGATCGCCTCGCGATAACGTCGATGATTCTGAAGATCGCTGCCGGTGAAATAGAGAGCTTCGGCCGTAGGAGGTGGAGCCGGCGGTGAAGGTTTTGCGCGCTTATCTACGAAGTCCGAATGCTGCATGAACACCGCAGCGATCGCGATCGCGAGCATGAGAACCGCAATGATCACGCCTAGGACTGCACAGATGCGTTCTAAGCTCACCTTGCCGTCAATTTTACAACCTCTCTATCGCCGCCGCGCGGATGTCTTCGATCGCCATCTCCACGCGGTCGCGGTGGGTGCGGTGGGAGACGATGCAGATGCGGATGACGAACTGGCCGCGGACGATGGCGCCGGTGAGCATGACGCGTTTGCGGGCGTTGATGCGGTCCAGCAGAGAGCGGGTCAGCGAATCGGAATCACGGAAGCGGAACGCGGAGATGGTGAGCTGGGGCTCGGCGACGATCGTGATGCCGTCGATGGATTGGATCGCGTCGGTGATGAACGCGATCAGGTCGAGTTTTTCGTCGAGCTGTTCGCGGAAGACGCCGATGCCGAACGTCTTCACAGGGAGCCAGACGCGCAGCCCGCGAAAATCGCGCGAGAGCTCGGGCGAGATCTCGCAGAAGTCGACCAGCTCGTCTTCGGTCTGCATCGCCGGCAGATAGTCGGCGTGGAGCGAGTGCGCGCGGCGGAGCGCCTGCGCATCGCGGACGAGGACCGCGCCGGTGCCGAACGGGAGGAAGAGCGTCTTGTGCGGATCGAGGATGATCGAGTCGGCGAGCTCGATGCCGCGCAGCGTCTCGTTTCCACGCGCGGTCAGGTTGAAGAATGCGCCGTAGGCGCCGTCGACGTGGAACCACATCCCGTTCGACTTCGCGACGCGCGACAGCTCGCGGAGATCGTCGACGGCGCCGGTGTTCGTGGTCCCGGCGGAACCGGCAACGATGAGCGGACGCCAGCCGTCGGCGCGATCGCGCGCAATCTGCGCTTCGAGCGCGTCGATGCGGATGCGGAACTGCGCGTCGGTCGCGATCTCGCGGATGTTCGCGTACGGGAAGCCGGCGAGGTGCGCCGCCTTCTGGAACGCGTGGTGGACCTGGTCGGAGCAGTAGAGGGTGCATTTCGCGAAGTCGTCACGCGCCAGCTCATCGCGCGCCGTCGCGATCGCGGTGAAGTTCGCCAGCGAGCCGCCGGACGTCAGCACGCCGCCGGAGCCGCGCGGCAGGCCGATGATCTGGCAGAACCAGCGGACGACGTTCGCCTCGATTTGCGCCAATAGCGGCGACGCGGCGCAGACGCCGACGTAGCGGTTGACGGAGTCCGCGATCAGGTCGGCGACCGCCGCATGGAACACGCCGCCGCCCGGGATGTACGCGAGGTATCCCGGCCCAGCGGCGTTGAACGAGCGCGGGATGTAGTCGTCGAACAGCTTCGCGATGAGCGACTCGTACGCTTCGCCGCGCTCCGGCAGCGGCTCGATGAGCGTCCGCGCCTCCTCGGTCGCCCCTTCGACGTTCTGCGCCGGCTGGTCCGGCAGCGTCCGGATGTGGTCGACGATCCGCCGCATCGCCTCGTCGACGATGTGGCGCATCTGGTGGGAGTCGGGTTCGAGTGGATATTTGGTCATGCTCTGCGCGAAGGCACGCCCCTCACCCGCCGCTTCGCGGCACCCTCTCCCGGAGGGAGAGGGGTGTTTGTTTCATCCCTCTCCCTCCGGGAGAGGGTGGCCCGAAGGGCCGGGTGAGGGGCGTGCCTCTCGCCGAAAACGAGATCACCAAATGCTGCAGCGCTTTCCTTCTTCGCGGACCATCTTCTCGCCCTTCTTGCAGCCGAACGCCTTTTCGAACGCGGGCATGTTCTGGACCGTGCCGTTCACGCGGAACGGGCCCTGGGCATGCGGGTCGGTCAAGGCGCGGCGGGTCTGCTCCTCGGGCGCCATGTTCTCGGCCCACACCTGCGCGAAGCCGAGGAAGAAACGCTGCTCGGGAGAGAAGCCGTCGATCGTCTCGCGCTTCTTCCCCTGCAGCGACTTCTCGTAGGCGGCCAGCGCCAGCGTGGCGCCGCCGAGGTCCGCGATCTCTTCGCCGGTGACGAGCTTGCCGTTGATGTTGATCCCCGGCGCGACGTTGAACTCGCTGTACTCGTTCACGATGCACTCGGCGCGGCCCTGGAAGTTCTTGAGATCCTCGGGCGTCCACCAGTTGCGCAGGTTCCCCTGCGCGTCGAACTTGGCGCCTTCATCGTCGAACCCGTGCGTCATCTCGTGGCCGATGACCGTGCCGATGCCGCCGTAGTTGTACGCGTCGTCGGCGTTCGGATCGTAGAACGGCGGCTGGAGGATGCCGGCCGGGAACGTGATGTTGTTCTGCGACGGCATGTAGCTGGCGTTGACGGTCGGCGGAGTGAAGCCACCCCACTCGGCCGGGTCATCCGTCTTGCCGATGCGGGCGACGTTGCGCCGGCGGCCGAACTCCCGCGCCGCGACGACGTTCGCCGCGTAGGACGACGTGGCGTCGATGTTCAGGTTCGTGTAGTCGATCCACTTGTCGGGATAGCCGATGCGGCGGCGGAACGCGGCGAGCTTCGTGAGCGCCGCCTGCTTGGTCTCCGGGCCCATCCAGGTGAGCGTCGGTATGTCAGTTTTCAAAGCCTCGACGAGATTATCGATGAGCTGATTCATCTTCGTCTTCGCTTCGGGCGTGAAGTTGCGGCGGACGTACTCCTGGCCGAGAAGCTGGCCGAGGCTCGCGTCGGTGGCGCGGATGCAGCGCTTCCAGCGGTCCTGCTGCTCCTTGGCGCCGCTGATGACGCTGCTGAACGCGAAGTCTTCCTTCACGAACGCCGACGAAAGCGTCGGGGCCGACGACTCCAGGAGGCGCCACTTGAGGTACGCCTTCCAGTCTTCGAGCGGCATCTCGCCCATCATCTTGTTCACTTCCGTGAAGTACTCCGGCTGCGCCACGTTGAGGCTCGCCAGGTTCTCGGCGCCCATCGCGTGGAAGTAGTGCTCCCAGTCGAAGTTCGGATCCATCGACGCGAGCTGCGTCACCTGCGTGATGTGGTAGCGCTTGCGCGGGTCGCGGGAGCTGACGCGGTCCATCTCCGCTTTCGCGAGGCGCGTCTCGAGCGCGATGACGCGCTGCGAGTCGGCCGTCGCCTGCTCGGCCGATTCGCCGGAGAGCTGGAACATCTTCGCGACGTGCTCGACGTACTTGGTGCGGATGTTCTTGAAGCGCTCGGAGTCGCGGAGGTAGTAGTCGCGGTCCGGGAGCGAGGTGCCGCCCTGCGACAACGTTCCGATCATCATGCGCGCGTTCTCGAAGTCGTTCTGCGCGCCGAAGCGGAACGTGGCGCCGACGCCGCGCTGCTGGAGGCGGATGATCTCGTCCTCGAGCGAGCGGCGGTCGTGGATGGCGTCGATGCTCGCGAGCTCAGGAGCGATCGGCGAGATGCCGGCGGTCTCGATGGCCGTCTCGTTCATGCACGAGTTGTAGAAGTCGCCGAGCTTCTGCGCGGCGCTTCCGCGCGGCGCAGTGGCGGCGTTCTTCGCGTCTTCTTCGAGGATCTCCCGCAGCCGGTCGCGGTTTCGCTCGGCGAGCTCTTCGAAGCGGCCGTAGCGGGAGTACGCGGCGGGGAGCGGGTGCGAGCTGCGCCACTTCCCGACGGCGAATTCGTAGAAGTCGTCGCATGGGGCGATGGCGCGGTCGATCGTCGATGTGTCGAATCCGTGCGCACCGAAGAGCGGCGCGGTCGTCATCGGCGTGGCGGTCGTCGCCATCGGCTGCGGGTTGGGAGCGGGGTTGCTGCTACTTCCACTGCACGCCGCGAGTGCGAGGGCGGCGAGGGTTGCGAGTAAGGCACGACGCATGAGGACCTCCGGGTGGGATTTCTACGGCGGGAGAATCCTATAAGAGTTGCCGGTTCCCGGTTGCTGGTTCCCAGAGCGTTTAGCAAGCCCAACCTGGGAACTGGCAACCGGGAACTGGCAACTAGCTCTCCCCTTCGAGATCGAACAGATCCGCCGCGTGGACCTGTTCATGCGACAGCCGGCGGCAGGCGCCGACGATCGCGGAGATGCAGCGGCGGGTCGGCTCCATGCGTCCCATGCGGATACGCAGCAGGTGCTGGCGGCTGTAACCGGACTCCCTCGCAAGATGCGCCGGCTTGAGTCCGCGGCTCTTGAGGAACTGCTCCAGTTTCGTCGTCATGTGCAATATCCTGCACTGTACGCTCCGTGCAGGATAAATGTCAATGCGGAAAGCTTGATGAGCAGTCAACTGCACGTTCCTTACTTCCGAGTTCCCGGATCCGGAACTCTACGGGCGGTTGATCCGCGACCCGGGAACGGGCAAAAGGGAACTCAAAAGCGCCACGCGGAGTAGAAGAAGCGGCTCCTACCAAGTTCGCGTGAGACAGTCTCCGAGCAACTTCGTTTGCTTGCTGCACTCGAAATTAGTAACCTATAAGTTACTTCCATGCTCGGTGACGTCGTTCGGGAAACGCGCATCAAAAAGGGGCTCACGCAGGCCAGGCTCGCCCGTCTGGCGGGCGTCAGCCGGCGCCACCTTGCCGCCCTCGAGAAGGGGGCGAACGTGTCGATCGCGGTGGTCGAGAAGATCGCCGCCGTCCTCGACCTCCAGGAGATCCAGCTGGGCGACGTCTCTCTACGGACCACCAGTAGTGGAAATGAAAACGCGAAAAACGCCAACATCGCGCTCGTCGCCGATGCGATCCGGGAAGCCCGTGCCGGCACCGAGCGCGCCCACGAGATCCTCAATCGCGCCGAGGATTTGATCGACGGGAAGCACGAACGGGCGGTCGTCCGCTTCCCGAAGCTCCCGATCCGGCGTGTGAAGCGTTCTGCACTTCGCGGCGTCCGGATTCACGACAAAGGGAGCTGGCTCGGCGTGAAGACGTCGGGCGAGCTGCGCCAGGGCCAGCCGATCGACGAGTCGAAGAAGGAGACCGTTCACGTCCCGAAGTCGCTCGTCGAAGAAGGCGAGATCGTGTTCCGCGCCCGCGGCGAGGATCTCGAGGACCAGGGCATCCAGGACGGCGACCTCCTCGTCGTGCAGCTCCGCCAGCGCGGACGCGCCGCCACCGGCGAGCTGGTGATCGGCAAGATAGGTGACAACTGCTACGTCGGCCGCTGGTGGGAGAAGCACGGCCGCAAAGCGCTCATGTCCGACGGCCTCGCCGAGGTGACGGTCGGAAGCGCGAAGCGGGTGCTGAAGGTGGTCGCGGTGATCAATGCGATCCTGCGCGCCGACGAGTAACTGGCTGACGGGTGACTGGTCACTGGTTACTGGTCACTAGTAGGATCTGCCCCCAGTGACCAGTAACCAGTCACCAGTAACCCCCACTCTCCACCGCGAGATCGGCCTCTGGCGCGGCGTCGCGCTGAACATGATCGACATGGTCGGGATCGGGCCGTTCATCACGATCCCGTTGATCCTGACGGCGATGGGCGGCGGGCGCGGGATGCTGGCCTGGATCCTCGGCGGGCTGCTCGCGATCAGCGACGGGCTCGTCACGGCGGAGCTGGCGGCCGAGCTGCCCGGCTCCGGCGGGTCGTATGTGTTCCTGCGACAGGCGTACGGGCGCTATGGGCGCGTCATCTCATTCCTCTTCCTCTTCCAGATCTGCTTTTCGGCGCCGTTGTCGATGGCGTCCGGCTGCATCGGATTCGCGAGCTATCTGAAGATCCTCGTTCCGGCCGCGGCGGCTCACGTGCAGCCGGTGGCGATGGCGATCTGCGTCGTGACGACGCTGCTCCTCCTCCGCCGCATCGGCCACATTGGAAAGTTTTCGATCCTGCTCTGGATCGGCGTTCTCGGCACGCTCGCGATCGTGATCGGCGCCGGACTTCCGCACCTGAAGCTTTCGGCGTTCACGTTCTGGAACGCGCCGCGACTCGACCACGCTGCCGGCTACGCGGGCCTCGGCGCCGCGCTGCTCTACGCGGTCTACGACTATCTCGGCTACTACAACATCTGCTACCTCGGCGACGAGGTGCAGAATCCGACGAAGACGATCCCGCGCGTGATCGTGATCTCGATCCTCGCCATCGGCGTGATCTATCTCGTGATGAACGCCTGCCTCGTCTCGGTGCTGCCGATGAACGTGGCGATGAACTCGACCTCGGTCGTCGGCGACTACATCGCGTTGCTGCTCAGCCCCACTGCCGCGAAGTGGGTGTCGGTGCTGATCCTCTGGACGGCGTTCGCGTCGATCTTCTCGCTGATGCTCGGCTACTCGCGCATCCTCTACGCCGCCGCGCGCGACAACAACTTCTTCTCGGTCTTCGGCCGCCTCCACTCGACGCAGGCGTACCCGTACGTCTCGCTCCTGTTTCTCGGCGGCGTGGCGTCGGTCTTCTGCTGGCTGGATCTCAAGACCGTGCTGCAGTCGATCCTCTCGATCCGCGCGATCATCCCGTTCGTCGCGCAGATCGTCGGCGCCGTGCTCCTGCGGCAGCGCGAGCCCGATCGTCCGCGGCCGTTCCGCATGTGGCTCTATCCACTGCCGGCCATCATCGCGCTCGGGCTGTGGGGCTACGTGGTGACGTCGCCGAAGAAGGGGCTGAAGGTCGGCGGGCTGTACGTGATCGCGGCGGGGCTGATCTTCTACTTCGTCCGCGAGTGGCTACTGAAGCGTCGCGAGCGCGCGGTCGCGCACCAGTAGCACTGCCTCCTGCTGGAATCGCCGCTTGTACTCCTCGATGATCTCGCAGATCTTCGCGTCATTCGCCGTCCGGTCGGGGTGAATGATCTCGACGACGTGCGTGAACTCGCGGTCGGACTTCCAGTGCCCCTGCGCGTCCCACTCCGTGAATCCCGGGAAGCGCGGCGTGATGACCTGATCGACGAACGTCTTCCACTCCACCGCGCTGATGACGCCGTTCGGCCGGTTCGTCCCGAAGTACAACGTGTCGCGGTCCTGCACCTCGACCAGGTGGCCGCAGGCCACCAACACAAACACCAGCACTAGGGCACTACGTCTCATCACGATGAATCCACCTCTGCACGGCGGGCGGTACGTACTCGCGGAAGCGCGCCAGCATGCGATCCGGATCGTTCTCGACGATCGCGGCGGACCGCATGTCCGGCCGCATGAACGCCTCCGAAACGGCGCGATCGAGGAACTGCATGAGCGGAGTGTAATAGCCGGCGACGTCGAGGAAGCCGCACGGCTTCGAGTGCATGCCGAGTTGCGCCCATGTCCAGATCTCAAAGATCTCTTCGAGCGTGCCGAGGCCGCCGGGGAGGGCGATGAAGCCGTCGGAGAGATCGGCCATCGTCGCTTTGCGCTCGTGCATCGTCTCGACGATGCGCACCTCCGTCAGATTCGCATGGCCGACTTCGCGATCCCAAAGCGGGCGCGGGATGACGCCGATGGCGCGTCCGCCGAGGCGCAGCACCTCGTCGGCGATGACGCCCATCAAACCGACCCGCCCCCCGCCGTAAACGAGCGTGAGGTCGTCACGCACGAGTGCTGCGGCAAGAGCCCGCGCGGCCTCCGCATACTCCCCACGGGCGCCGCGATTCGAGCCGCAAAACACGCAGATTCGCTTCATCAGTTCGCGGTGAGCGCTCCCTGTTCGAGCCAGTGCGTGACGAGGCGGCGCACGCGATAGGCATCGGTCGCGAGTTGCCGTTCCCACTCCCCCACCGGCGTCCCGGAGACCGCTTTCATCCAGACGTCGCGCACCAGCGCCGGATCTTTCTCCTCGGCGAGCGGCAGCGGCTTCGTGCCGGTCTTCGTGAACGTCGTCTGGTCGGGAACGAGCGCCTTCATCCGCTGCAGCTCGTCGCTGCGGCGCATCCCTTCGAGCAGCAGGCCCATCATGTCCATCGGCTCGAGCTCGCTCTTCACGCGGTCCGGCGGATACGGGACGAACGCGAACGTCCCCATGATCGGATGCTCCAGCACTTCGTACAGCGCGTCGGCGCCGCGCGTCTGGCCGGTCTGCGCGTTGATGAACTTCCCATCGAGCACGACGAGCTTCGACGCCGCCTGCTTCTGTTTGGTGCTGAGGGTCAGCATGCCGGTCGCGCGCATCTCGGCGAGCGACTGCATGACGGACGGCAGCCCGAAGAACTCCAGCTCGCCGGTGAGCGTCGCCACCGGCTCGTTCGCCTTCGTCGCGGCGGCGGCCTTGAGCGATCCCCATTTCTCAAGCACCGCAGCCGCCGCCTTGCCGACGTCCTGATCGGGAAAGCGTTGCGCGATCTCCTTGAACAGCTCCTCGGTGGCCGGCTGACGCGTCCCCGAAAGTGCCTCGATCAGGCGCACGGTCGCATCCTGCTTTTTCGGCAGGAGCCGCCCGAGGAGCTTGCCGGGGATCTCGTCGCGGAGCTGCTTCACGAGCGCGGTCATCGTCGCTTCGTCGAACGAGAGGTCGTACTGGAAGAGCGATGCGAGGCGGGCGCGCGTGTCGCCGAGGAGCGGGTTCGTCCGCAGGCCGTGGCGGGCGAGCGTCAGGAGCGCCGCCGTGGTTCCAATCGACCCGAGGGCGACCGCGATCCGGTCGAGCAGCTTCTGCACCTCGGCGACCGGATACTGCGTGTCGTTCCGCAGCAGCAGCGCTTCGAACTCGGCCAAGCGCGTCGTCAACAGTTTCACCGACGCCTCACTGCGAATCTGGCCGAGGGCGGTCGCGGCTTCTTTGACGACGTAGATGTTCTGGCCGATCGCCGACGCCTTCGCGAGGGAGTCGAGCTCGCGCTCGACCGTGTCGGTCGAGTCGCGCTGGATGCGGTGCAGTAGATAGATCAGATTGCGGAGGTAGTACGTATCGGCGTCGGGCCGCTCGATCTCCTGTTCGAGCTGCGCGATCGCCGCCTCACGCGCGTGGATCCCGTACGCCTCGAGGAAGCCGAGGAGTGCACGGCGGCGCTCGGCGCGCGCCTCGCCGCGGAGCTGCTCGAAGAGCTCCACGCACTGGGCGACGCCGGTGGCGCCCGGCGGGTGTCCCTTGGCCTTGAGCCCACCGCTGGGGTTGACCGGCAGCCGGCCCCCGACCTGGGTGGCGCCGGACGCGATCAGCTCCTTCGCCTCCCCCCGGCCACAGAAGCCGAGGTCCTCGTAATCCATCAGCTCGACGCCGCTGAAGCAATCGTGGACCTCGGCCACGTGGAGGTCTGCGGGCCCGATCCCGGCCATCG
>DASXIH010000043.1:0-6829 GCA_036498125.1 Thermoanaerobaculia bacterium | reverse complement strand
CCGCTCCGGAGCAGCGACAGGAAGAACAGCACGCCGAGCAGCGCCGTGATCGCGCCGACGGGAAGCTCGACCGGCGCTAGGGTGTCGCTCGCAACGACCAGCGTCGACTTCCCCGAGTTGATGCCTCTGTGTAGCGCCGCTACACCATACGAGTTCGAGACATGCTTGACGCGCGCGAGGGTATCGCTTGCCATGAGCAACGTCGGTCCCGCGAGTGCGACCAGCGAACCGCCGTCATCGACATTTGGCGTGACGTCGTCGATGCCTCTGTGTGCCACACCATACGAATACGAGACATGCTCGACGCGCAGCATCAGCGTCCGCTCCGGAGCAGCGACAGGAAGAACGGCACGCCGAGCAGCGCCGTGATCGCGCCGACGGGAAGCTCGACCGGCGCGATGGCAACGCGCGCGAGGGTGTCGCTCGCCACCAGCAGCGTCGGCCCCGCGAGCACGCAGAGCGGAAGGAGAAACCGGTAGTCGCGCCGCCAGATGAGACGCACGAGGTGCGGCACGAGCAGGCCGACGAAGCCGATGATTCCGCTCACCGCGACCGCGGCGCCGGTGATGATCGACGCGGCTCCGAAGCCGATCAGCTTCACGCGCTCCACGTTGACGCCGTGCGCGCGCGCATCATCTTCGCCGAAAGCGAGCATCCGGAGATCGTTCGCGATGTAGACCAGCGTCGCGGTGCCGATGACGAACATCACGCCGAGGAGGATCGCGTCGTTCCACGCCGCGCCTGCGAGTGATCCCATCATCCAGCGCAGCGCGGACGACATGTCGCTCGCCGGTGCGAGCGCGAACGCGATGAGGATGATCGCGGAGAAGAGCGCGTTGAGAATCAGTCCCGACAGAAGAAGGCGCGTCGTGTCGGTGCGTCCGCGCCGCCGTGCAACGAGAAAGACGGCGACCGTCGCGCCGCACGCGCCAGCGAATGCGACCACCGGGACGAGCCCGGGAACGCGGGCGAGGCCGAGCGCCGTCACGACCGCCGCGCCACACGCCGCACCGCCGGAGACGCCGAGGATGAACGGATCGGCGAGAGGGTTGCGGAGCAGCGTCTGGAAGGTGACGCCCGCGACGGCGAGCGTCGCGCCGATCAGCGCCGCGACGACGACCCGCGACAGCCGGATGCGAACGAGCACCGCGCGCGCGGTCTCGTCGCCTGAGAACGCCTTGCGCCAGGAGACGTGAGCGGCGCCGAGGGATGCCGCGGCGATGATGATCGCGACGAACAGAATCGCGAGCAGCAGCGCCCCTTTCTTCAGTGCGACTTCTCCCACGCGTCGATGATCGCGTTCAGGTTCGCTGCCGCGTCGACGACGTGCGGGCCGGGTCGCGTGAAGCGGTTCTCGTCGATCGGAACGATGCGGCTCTTCGTCCGCAGCTCCGGCGCGGCGCGGAGCAGCGGCTCCAGGTCGAGACGCGACGAGTGCAGGATGATGTCGGGCGGCTTCGCCACGACGCTCTCGAGCGAGTACTGCGGCCAGCCGGTCACCTCGACCGCATTCTCCGCGCCGCAGACGCGCAGGAGATCGTCGATGAAGGTATCGCGACCGCCGACGTACAGCGGCTGATTCCATGCGGCGAACAGAATGCGCGGCGGGTGCTTCCGGGCACGCCGCTGCTTCGCGAGCCCGTCGCGGACCGCGCGTGCCGCTTCGTTCGCGTGCGGCGCGTGCAGGAGCGCGCCAAGCTTCAGCATCACGGGCGCGACTTCGTCCAGGCGGTCGGTCTTGATCACTTCGAGCGGCAGGTGCGCGGCGCGTAGTGCCGTCACGTTCGCACTCGCCGAGGCGAGCACGATGTCGGGCTTCGCCGCGACGATCCGCTCGATGCTCGGCTCCTGGCCGCCGACTTTCGGGAGACTCTTCGCGGCTGCGGGCGAGTCGGAGAAGTCATCCGTCGCGACGATGTGGTCGCCTGCGCCGATCGCGAACACGATCTCCGTGAGATTCGGCGCGAGCGTGATCACTCGCCGCGGACCCGCAGCACCGAGCGCTAAAACAAGAACCGCGGCGCAGAGGCCGCGGTTTGCGAATGACCGGAGCGCGGAAGTCTTACGACTCACCGCCCTCCTCCTCATCGAGATCGTTGTTGATGCCGAGGCGGGCGCAGGCGGCGGCGTACATCTGCTTCGACGCGTTGATCGCGTTCTGCAGCTCCGCGATGCGATCCTTGACCTTCGCAAGCTCCTCTTCGATCTGATCCTTCAGTTCGCTGATCTCCTGCTTCGTCACCTGCAGAGTCGTCTCGTAGAACTTGCGTTGCTGATCGCTGATCACTGGCATTTCAAAACCCTCCCGTCTGGACTCGACCGTTCATAGTTTAAAGGCGACCACCACGGTCGTCCACGACTTCACACGCACGCCCTCTTTCATTCCCGGCGCGAACGAAGAATTGCGCACCGTCTGCAGCGCCGATTCGTTGATGCCGACCGGACGATTCACGCCGCTCAGCACCTTCGCATCGAGCACGCGTCCGGCTTCTGAAACGAGCACGCTGACGATCACCGTTCCCTCGACGCGTTGCGCGCGCGCGAGCGGCGGATAGATCGGATTCGCCTGACGCGTGATGCGCGCCGGCGTGAGCCCTTCCGTTCCGGGCGCCACCATGTCGCCTTCCCGAATGCGCGGCGCTTCGGCGGCCGCAGGCTGCGGCGCGGGACGCGATTCGACGACCGGCTGTGGCGCCGGTGCAACCGGAACCGGCGCAGGCGGCGGCGCGACGGCGTTCTGCTGCGCCGCCTGAACGGGCGGAGGTACGGGCGTTGGACGCGAGACGACCGGCGCGGCGGCGGGTGCCGCTTGCTGCGTCGCCGGCTGCCCTGGCTTGGTCTGCTGTTCGAGCCTCTGCCGCTCCGCGTCGAGGCGCTTCTTCACCTCCGCGTCGACCTTCGCCTGATCGAGCGAGGTGGTCGTCGGCGCGGTCGGAGCGCTCGTCGTCAGCGGGAGAGCGGCCGCCGGCGCCGTGGTTGTTGACGGGGCGGCGGCGACCGGCTTTGCGGCAGTTGTCGTCACCGGCGCAGCGGTGTTCCCCTTGCCGCGGAACATGAAGAATGCGGCGGCCGCGAGAACGACGACGACGATGCCGATGATCGCCGGCATCATGTTCGACTTCTTCGGCTGATCGTAGCTTGCCACTGCCGGCGTAACCGCAATCGGAGCCACGGTAGGAGCGACGACCGGTGCCGCAGCAACAGCTGCCGGCTTCGGCGCAGGCGCCGGTGCGGGAACGAACGGCTCCGGCTCCAGCATGTGCATGCCGGCCGGCGCTTCTTCGCCGAGGCGGTGCATGTAGATCGCGAGGTCGGCGCTGGTCGGCGTCGGTTTGAAGCTGTAGAGCACCTGATCGAGATCGCGCGCCATCTCGCCCGCGGTCTGGTAGCGCCTCTCCGGCTCTTTCTGGAGCGCCTTGAGAACGATCGCGTCGATCTCCGGCGTCACTTCGTCGTTGTACTGCGACGGCGCGACGACGCGCGCCTCGCGGACCTGCTCCAGGATCGAGAGCTCGTTGTCGCCGGTGAAGAGGCGGCGGCCGGTGAGCATCTCGAAGAGCACCGTCGCCAGCGCGAAGATGTCGGAACGCTTGTCGATGTTCCGGCCCCACGCCTGTTCCGGCGACATGTACTGCAGCTTCCCTTTGAGCGCTCCCGCCTGCGTGTGCGACGCCTTCGACGCCGCCTTCGCGATGCCGAAGTCGCACAGCTTGATGTCGCCTTCTTCGGAGATGAGGACGTTCTGCGGCGAGACGTCGCGGTGGACCAGGCCGAGCTCGTGATCGTCGAAGTCCCGCTTGCGGTGCGCGTAGTCGAGCGCCGATGCGATCTTCGAAGCGACGAAGAGCGCCAGCTCGATCGACACCGGCTGGTCGCGCTCCTGCGCCCGCTTCAGGATCGTCTTCAGGTCCGACCCGTCGACGTACTCCATCGCGATGTAGTACGAGCTCTGGATCTTGCCGAGGTCGTAGATATGGATGATGTTGTTGTGGTTGAGCTGCGCCGCGAGCTTCGCCTCATCGATGAACATCTCGATGAAGTCCTGGTTGTCCGAGAGGTGCGGCAGGATCTTCTTGATCGCGACGATCTTCTGGAATCCCTCCACGCCGCGCATCCGCGCCTTCCACACCTCGGCCATCCCGCCGACCGCGATCTTCTCGAGCAGGACGTACTGGCCGAACTTGATCCCGTCCTTCGGCTCCTCTTCTTCGACGTGAGCCGGAGGCGGCGGAGCGGAAGCGATCACAGGCGACGACACCGGCATCTTGTCCGCCGGGATCGGAGGCGTAACGATCGGGATCTTCTCGGTCTTGAATGACGGCGCCGCCGGAGCGACCGGTTTCGGAGCGGCGGGAGGAGGCGCAGGCGGAGCCTGAGGCACAGGACGCGGCGCGCGGACCGTCCGGTCGAGCCCCGACAGCGTGTCCTCGAGCATCTTGTCGAGCGCCACATTCTCCGATGCGGTCCTCGGTTTGGGCGCCTGAGGCGGCGCGACCGGCGGAGGCGTAGGCGCCGGCGGCTTGAGCGGCGTCGGTGTCGTGCCGGCCTGCGTCTTCTTCTGCGGCATCACGCCCGCGAGCGTGTCGGCCAGCATCTTGTCGAGATCATCGGACTGCTTCGCCATGGTTTTTCTGACTCCGGGTGAGACTACGGTGGGATCGTTTTCGAACGGGAGCAACTGCTGCACTTTTCCGAGAAACTCGGATTCCGAATAGGGCTTGGGGAGGATGTCCGAGGCGCCGAGGCGCTGCGCGTCGGCTTTCGGCGAGTTGCCGTTATACCCCGAGACAGTGAGGAGGATGGGCGTCGCGGCGAGCTTCCCCTGGTTTCGGATCGCCCGGATCAGCTCCCCGGTACTGATCTTCGGGACGACGGAGGAGAGAACGATCAGTTTCGGTGCGTCGGACGCCAGCACCCGCAACGCTTCCTCGCCGTCTTTCGCGAAGTTGGGGGAATACGGCTGCCCGGTCAGAGCCTGTCGGACGCGGTCCGTGTAGCGAGGCTCGTACTCGACAACCAGAATGTTCTCAGGCATGTGCGGGTCGGTTCAGCCGGAAAGGGATGGGAAGCATTTTGGCACAGAACTGTGAACGTGAGTAGTGAGTCGGGACCCGGCTTGCATTTCAAAAAACCCGTGGCATACTACGCGGGCACCTCGTGCGGCGATTTTTCGGTTATCCACCGGGCGTTCCGAGAGAGTGACTCTCCGCTAATCGCTGGTTCCTTGGTCTCGAAGGTGCGCAAACTTCGCCGTAGCATTTTTGGTTTGAGGCTGAATGACACCAGAAGATCGCCCACCGCGTAAGCGTGGCCGCAGGCGCAGACGCCGCGGCGCAGGATCCGCCGATGGCGGAAATGGCAACCCGCAAATGACAAACCCCGACTCGATCGGCAATACGGTCGACCCGTACCGCGACCGCAGCGGTTCCGGCCCCGGCGCCCAGCGCCGCCGCCGGCGCCGCCAACGGCATCGCGGCAGCGAGCTCCGCCTTCCGCTTCCGCCGGAAGCGCCGATTCCGACCGACATCGCGCCCGGCGAGCTGACCGCCGTCAGCGGCGTTCTCTACGTCAAGCCGAACGGCGGTGGAATCCTGGTCCAGGCGGCGAACAATTTCGTCCCGTTCCCGGGCGACGCGATCGTCCCGCGCAGTCTGGTCGAGCGGCTGCACCTCGATGCCGGCCTGATGCTCACGGGGAACGCCCGGCGCGGCGGCAACGGCGTCCTGGAGTTCATCCAACTCGAGACGGTCGAGGGGAAGACGATCGAAGAGTTCCGCGAAGCGCGGCGCCCCTTCTCCGAGCTGATCTCGATCGATCCGAACATCCTGTTCAAGCTGGAGACGGACGCCGATCGTCTGACGACGCGGGTGCTCGATCTCCTCTCGCCCATCGGCATGGGGCAGCGCTGCCTCGTCGTCGCGCCGCCGAAAGCGGGCAAGACGACGCTGTTGAAAGACATCGCCCACGGCATCAATACGAACCATCCCGACGTGACCGTATTCGTGCTGCTCGTCGACGAGCGCCCGGAAGAGGTCACCGACTTCCGCCGCTCGCTCGAGCGCGGAGACGTCATCGCGTCGAGCTCCGACGAGACGGCGGACAATCACATCCTCATCGCCGAGATCGTTCTCGAGCGCGCCCGGCGGCTCGTCGAGTTGCGCGGGAACGTCGTGATCCTCTGCGACTCGATCACGCGCATGTCGCGCGCCTACAACAATGAGCAGCGCGGCTCCGGAAAGATCCTCTCGGGCGGCATCGACGCCCGGACGATGGAGAAACCGCGCCGCTTCTTCGGCGCGGCGCGCAACGGCGAGCATTGGGGCTCGCTGACGATCATCGCCACCGCCCTGGTCGACACCGGCTCGCGGATGGACGAAGTCATCTTTCAGGAGTTCAAAGGAACCGGAAATACCGAGGTCGTTCTCGACCGCGGGCTGTTCGAGCGCCGCATCTTCCCGGCCATCAACATCGCCCAGACCGGCACGCGCAAGGAGGAGAAGCTCATTCCTCCTCAGTACTTGCCGAAGATCCACACCCTCCGGCGCGCGCTGGCGGGAACGGACCCGATGACGGCGATGAAGATGCTCCTGGAGCGGCTGCAAAAATTCAACAGCAACGAGGCTTTCCTAAAGAGCTTCTGAGTCGGCGGCGCGACGCGCCGCCGGCTCGATCTCGCGGTCAGCAGTAGTACGGATACCCCCCCGGACTCGGGTATACCGGTGGATTCGTGCTGCAGCCGGGATAGTTGTAGAAGTAGATGTCCCAGCAGTTATTGTCGTAATACGACTCCGCCGTGTTGATTGTGAACCAATGGGTCCCGTCGGCTTCG
>DASXIH010000042.1:0-5541 GCA_036498125.1 Thermoanaerobaculia bacterium | reverse complement strand
GACGTGCTCGAAACCGGCAGGTGGACACCCGCCGGCTGCGCGGTGCGGCGAGGTGACGAGTGCGAACAGCAGAAGTGCGCTCAGCATGTTCCTAATGTAGACCCGTGGAACGAGACGGAAGTAACGAATCTGTCAGGAGCCCCACGGCTGCCGCGATGGCGAGGCCGATCAGGCCGAGAGTCGTCAGCGTTGCCGCAATGAGGGCTACACCGGCGCCGGAGATCGCCTTCACCACCATTGACGGGGAGCTCAGCAGGATCATCCCTAACGGTATTGCGAGCAGCAGATAGTGCAGCCAGGCGAGTGGGGCCGAGAGGAGATAGACGAGGAGACCGAGGGACACCGCGAGCTCCGCGGATGCGTTGCGATATCGGACGAGGAGGAACGCAGCCGCGATGGTCAGGACGACCGCGAGCACCCACGCGTAGCGGCCGAGGAAGAGGGCGGGGGCGACATTGCCGGTCTCGCGCGCATAGATCGTCTGCGAGAGCGTCCGCGCCGCGCGGAGCCAGTCGATCCAGACCGTCGCCGATTGGAAGTACGCGGAGCTGACGGCCACCGCCGCACCGCCGCCCGCCACCACGCCGAGCATCTCGGGCAGGAGTTTCCGTCGGTCGAGTGCGAGCTCGAACGCGATCACCAACGGCAATGCGATGGCGACGTTCGGCTTCAGCGCGATGGCGATCCCGAGGATCGCTCCGCGCACGGCTGGCGGCGTGACGACGTAGGCGGCGATGATCAGCAGCTGCACTTCATTGACGTTCTCGACGCGCAGCTCCGAGGTGAGCGGCTGGAAGAGCAGAAGAACGAAGGCCAGGAAGAAGAGAAACCCGGCGATCGGCCAGCGGAGCGCGCGCGCCATGATCGCGATCGCGGCGACGAGCGCGACGAGGCCGAGGATGCTCCAGATCAGATACGCGCGCTCATAGTCGGCCGGCAGCGCCCCGAAGCAGGTGTAGAGGAACGGCGTCGAAAAGAGCTCCAGCTCGCGGCGGCCTGAGGCTACGACGTACATCCGCTCCGACTTCCCCGACGCGGCGCGGTAGTAGTACGTCGTGCCGAGGGTCTTGGCCGTTTCGAGCGACCAGAGCGCGCCGCGGACATGCGGCGCCTCCTGTCCGCCGATCCAGAATTGATAGAAGTCGAGACCTTGGGAGGTCGATGCGGTGTTCCACGACGTCCGCAGCCCGGCGAGGACGAGCAGGACGCCGACCGCGATGAGGATGCCGCGCTTCATCGTCATGGCATCTCGAAGATCAGGATCGAATACCCCGCGCGGCCGACGAGCTTCGCGTCGTGGCTGGCGACGAACTCCTGCCACTCGTGCGTCTTGAAGAAATCGGACGCGGCGCCGCTGTAGCGCGTGACGCTGATCGCGAGATAGCCGGGGTGGACGGGCGGTTCGTTCTGCAGCAGGTCCGCGTAGACGATGCCGTAGTAATGCGGATCGGCGGTGCCGAAGTAGACGAGGTTGATCTTCTGGCCAGCGCCGCCGTGCGCGGCGAGCCAGTCGTGAAGGCGGGGGAGGTCTTGTCCCCAGTCGACGTTCGAGTCCGAGAGGATCTTCCAGCCGCGCGTCGGGCCGCCGGCGAGCTCGTTGAAGTAGGAGAGGTGGTGTCCCCACATCGGATCGAACGGCGCGAAGACGACGAGGCACGAGAGCGCGGCCGCCGCCGCGGCGATCAAGAAGCGTCTGCCGAGAATGCCGCAGAGAACGTAGAGGAACGGATAGATCGGCAGCAGGTGGCGGATGCCGAGGTCGACGTGCGATGTGAGCGCGAAGAGTAGATAGAGCGCGGCGGGAATGAGGAGGAACGGCTCGCGCCGGCGTGAACGGAACGCGACGAAGAGCGCGCACGCGATGGCGGCGATCGTCGCGATCGGCGTCTTGAAGAGGAACGCTTCGAGGAAGTAGCTGCGGAAGCCGGTGAGCGACTGCTCGCCATTGAGGTACGACTGCCGCAGCGCTCCGTACGACTGCATCTGCGCGATGCCGTAGACATACGCCTCCGGCAGCAGGTGGTGGTCGTACTCGATCTCCAGCACGCGGCCGAACCAGCCGATCGGCGTCGTCTCGGCCGCCCTCCGGAGGCTTTCGTCCGTGAGCGTCTCGCCGCCGCCGATGAAGTGCAGCTTCGCGTACCACTCGTCGACCGCCTGCTTCATCGGGAGTGGCGACTCCGACGCGGCGAAGCGGAATCCGTATGCGCCCCAGATCACCACCCACGCTGCGACGATGCCCCCGCCATACAGCGCAAACAAGTGTAGGGGCCGGCTCTTAGCCGGCCCTCGCCACGCGAAGAGCGCGAGGATCGGAATGAGGAGGAAGAGAAACAGCGCCGAGAACTTCACGATCTGCGCGACCGCGAACGCAAGCACGAAGAGCGAGGCGTTCAAGATGCTCGGCGTCCGCCACCACCGCCAGAAAAAATAGACCGCGGCGGTCATCAGAAAGCAGACGCCGGCGTCCGTGGTCACGAGCCCGCTGTGCGCGATGAAATTCGGAGAGAAGCAGTAGAGCGCCAGCGACAGCGCGGCGCCCCACGGACCCCACAGCTCCAGCGCCCAGAAGAAGACGACGAGAGCCGTGCCGAGGCCGCAGAAGAGGAGCAGGACGATCCGCGCGCGGCGGAACATCGTCGCCGGGTCGTTGACGTAGACGCCGTTTTTCTGCTCGTAGAAAAAACTATGCGGGAACGACCACTCGCCCGTGAGGTGCGCGATCGAGTCGCGCCACCCTTCGCTCTGCAACGCATCGCGCGAGACCTGCATCGACATCAGCGGCGCCGCGGCCATCACCTTCAGCAGCGGCGGATGCTCGGGGTTGATGCGGAAGTCGTGCGTTGCGAGATACGACCAGCCGGCCGCGAGGTGCACCGTCTCGTCCGACGTGGGCGACGTCGTCAGCAGATCGCCGAGGGCCAGCGCCAGGAACGCGGCGAGACAGACGAAGGCGACGACGTATGCGGCGCGGGACATTCAGCTTCTCTGGAAAAGGCTTGCGGCGGCGAGGCCGATGAGCGTGAGGACCGTGATCGCGCCGCTGATGCCGATGAGCGGATTGCGGTAGCGCAGCTCGACGGTATGGTTTCCGGCCGGGACGATCACACCCTGGAACGCGACGTTCGCCGGCACGATCGGCACCTTCTGCGAGTCGATCGTGGCGCTCCAGTACTTGTGCCCGGTGACGCTCATGAGAAGGAACGCGCGGCCGGCGGTGCGCACGTCGAGCTTGATCGTGTTCCGCGTCTCGGTCGCGTGGAGCACGTCGCCCGCGGCCGGCTGAAACGCCTCGCCGTTGACGTATGCGACGACCCCTTCCGGCGGCCGGCTCTCGATCGCCGGCCCGAGCTCGTCATTCGAGTCGATGCGCTCCATGCGCGAGGCGAACGCGTATCGCGGATTCGTGTCGATCGGTGCCGGGACGACCGGCGTGACCCGCGACGGCTCGGCATTCAGCGCCTTGCTTGTCTGCTCGTCGAGCGTTCGGAACGAGAGGCGCACGCCGGCATTCGCCATCCGCAGGTACGGATCGCTCGCGCTCGGGATCCGCTTTCCGTGCGCCGCGTTGAACGCCTGGCGGAAGTCGTCCGTGTTCTCGAGCGACGTGTAGTCGACGTCCTGTTCGAGCACGATCGGATGGCTGCCCCACGCCGCCGGCATGTTGAGGAACTCGCCGTTGCGGTCGACCCACCAGAAGCGATCGCTCTCGACCGTGACGAAGTACTCCGTCGACAGCTCGCTTCCCATCCACGACCACCACTGCGCGTCGTTGAAGATGCGGGCGTTGCCGAACGGCTTCAGATCGCTCTCGAGCGCCGGCGGGTCGAAGAACGCACGCGGCATGCGCGGCGTCGCGGCGCGCGTTCCGAGCCACAGCTCGCCGAGGGCGACCGCGGCGAGCAGCGCGACGCTCCACGTGGCGCTTCGGGCGCGAAAGAGAAGCAGCGCGATCAGCACCGCGGCGGCGCGCGCGACGTTCGTCCAGAAGTACGCCTTGTCGTTCGCGCTGAGCGCGGCGACGATCGTGATGGCGGTCCAGATCGCGGCGACGATCCAGGCGCTGCGGATCGTCGCGTCGTCGCCGTCGATCAGCTTCTCGACGACGATGGCCGACCAGATCGCGAGCGCCAGCGTCCCGCCTAGGATGAATTTCTCCGGATAGCGGATCGCATTCACGAGCCCCGCGTCGTAGAGGAGCTGCATCAGCGGCGTGTGATCACCCATCGCGACGATCAGCGACGCGCCGAACGCCGCGAGGAACCACCACCGGCCGCGGATCGCCGCGAAGATTCCCGCGATGCCGAGGACGACGAAGAAGACGCCGCAGTAGACGTTGCTGAGGAACGGAACGATCCGGTCGCGGTACATCGTCCGCATCGCAGGCTGAGCGTCGTTCCCCTTCACGTGCCAGAAGAGTTGCGGCATCGGCAGCTCTTCGAGGCGTTTGAGCGGGAAGCTCCAGTTCGACGCGAAGCGGAACGGCAGGCCGCGCGAGCGGACCGTGTCGCGCGCGAAGTCGATTGCCGGGACGATCTGCACCGCGGCGATCAGCGTCGCGAGCACACCGCACGCGATCACCGGCAGCGCGATCGCGCGCCACTCGCGCGTCTTGACGATCCGGTACAGCGCGTACGCGCCGATCAGCGCCCACGTCTGCATCACCATCGTCGGTTCGCCGATGATCAGTTGCACGCCGGCGACGGCCGCCGCCGCGAAGAGGCGTCGCATCGAGAACGCGTCGAAGAGGCGCTTCACCAGCAGCAGCACCAGCGGCATCCACGAGACGGCGAAGAGGATCGGGAGTTTGGCCGACAGCGAGAGATACGGGCCGCTGAAGACGAAGGCGGCGGCACCGATCGCGGACGGCAGCGATTTCACGCCGAAGCTGCGGATCAGGAAGAACGCGCCGATCGCCGCAATGACGAAGTGCAGGAGGATGTGGAGCTGGAACGCCCAGGCGTAGGGGAGGACGTAGACGAGCCACTGCGGCGGGTAGAAGAGCTCGTACGCCGGGTTCGCCGCGAGCGGCTGGCCGGCGGAGTAGAGCGGGTTCCAGTACGGAAACTCGCCGCTACGCACCGCCTCGCGCACGATGTGCTTCATCGGGAAGTGGTAGCCGATGAGGTCCTCGAGGAAGAGGCCGCGGATGCCGAGGAGGATGTCGGCGTAGGCGAGGAGCGTTAGGAACAACAGCCCGCCGAGCCATTTTCCGTTGCGCGCCGCCATTTGGCCGCATGTTACAGGATGGATGAGGTTGGATCGGACTGCGTATCAACGGGCGTGAATGCCCTGTTCCTCGCCGTCCTTCTCAGCGTCGCCGGCCCCGAAGTCACGATCCCCGTCCACGACCTCGGGGACCTGGCGCTCGTCCCCGTGCGCGGCGGTTTCGTCATCGCGTGGTCCGACGGGCCGCGGATCTATACCGAGCACCTCGACGCGAACCTGCAGCCGGCGTCCGCGCCGTTCAGTTTCCCGATCGTCGTTCCGGCGCCGGTGACCTCGCTGGCGCTGGCGAGCAACGGTACGAGCGTTCTCGTC
>DASXIH010000041.1:0-2764 GCA_036498125.1 Thermoanaerobaculia bacterium | reverse complement strand
GCGCGCCGGGATGTTGGACCGCATCAGCGCCCGCATGTCCTTGTACGTGATTTGCGGCGGCAGCGATTTCGGATCCTCGGCGACGTACGCGCGCGACGGATCCCAGTTATCCAGCCGGACATAGAAGAGCGAGTGGCTCTTGCCGGGAAGCGGGTCCTTCTCGAAGACATGCCGCAGCGCGATGAACGTCGTCGAGATGCAGATGCCGAGGGCGATCGCCGCGATGAGGACCGTCGTGAGGATCGGAGTGCGGCGGAGGCTGCGGAGCGCCGTCTGAATGTAGTAGCCGATCATTGCCGTCTCCTCAGTTGAGCGTCGCCGCGAAGCCGCTGCCGCCCTCGCGCGCGAGCGTCACGCGCGGACGCTCGACGTCGACGATGCGGCCGTCGAATACGTGGAGCTGCCGGTGCGCGCGCTCCGCGCACTCGGGGCTGTGCGTGACCATGACGATGGTGGTGCCGGCGTCGTTGATCCGCTCCAGGAGGTCCATGATCTCGCGCGTCATCACCGAGTCGAGGTTGCCGGTCGGCTCGTCGGCGAGAATCAGCTTCGGCTCGCCCGCCAGAACGCGCGCGATGGCGACGCGCTGCTGCTGCCCGCCGGAGAGCTGCGACGGAAGGTGCTTGGTGCGCGCGGAGAGGCCGACCTTCTCCAGCGCGCCCTCGATGCGCCGTTTCCGCTCGGCCGCGGGGAGGCCGCGGTAGCGCAGCGGGACGTCGACGTTGTCGAACACCGAAAGGTCCGGGATCAGGTTGAACGACTGGAAAACGAAGCCGATCGTCCGGTTCCGGATCTGCGACATCTCGCGGTCCGAGAGGCGGCTCACGTCCTTGCCGTTGAGCAGGTACGTGCCCGATTCGAACGTGTCGAGCAGGCCGGCCACGTTGAGGAACGTCGTCTTGCCCGAGCCCGACGGACCGGTGACGGAGACGAACTCGCCGCCGCCGACGATCAGGGAGAAATCCTCCAGGGCATGGGTCTCGATCGACTCGGTACGGTAGATCTTCTTGATGTGCTTCATCTCGAGCATGGGATCTCCTGTCATCGCAGCATCACGTTCGTGGCGTGTTGGAAAGGGGTGGTGTCGGAGACGACGATCGTGTCTCCCTCTTTGAGTCCACTGAGGATCTCGACTTCGCTGACGCTGGTCGCACCGGTACGGATCTCGCGGCGGGTGGCCATCTTTCCGTCGACGACATAGCAGGCGCGCCCTCCCTCGGCTTCGAGGAAGCCGCCGCGCTGCACTTTGAGCACGTTCTGCTTCGACTCGAACGTGAGGCGCGTCGTCAGCCGCTGGTTCTGCCGCAGGCCGGCGGGCGGCGCGCCGGCGAACGCCACGGAGGCCGCGAGCTCGCTGTTGACGACTTCCGGCGAGATGCGGATGACCTTCCCCGGATACATCCGGCCGTTGAACGAGATCTCGGCCGGCGTGCCGACCGAAGCCTCGTTCGCGTACTCCTCCGGAAGCGCGACTTGCAGTTCGAGCGTCGACAGATTGACGACGCTGAGCACCGCCTGATTCGGCGCGACGGCGTCGCGGTCCTGGATGGAGACCGCGGCCACCATGCCGTCGAACGGTGCGCGGAGCGTCAGGTCGTTGACGCGCTTCTGCAATTCGCCGGCGACCGACTGTTCGCGGAGTGCTTGCTGCTCGCGCGTGGCGACCTCGAAGCCGAGCGATTCGTGCGTCAGCTTCATCTGGCTCTTCGCCTGTTCCAGCTCCATCGCGGCGATCCGGACGTTGTCCTGCGCCGCCTCGTGGTCGGCGGAGTTGGCGAGTCCTTCTTTGAAGAGCCGCTCCACGCGCTCGAGCTGCCGTTGCGACGCCGCGAGCCGCAGCGCCAGGAGCTCGGCCTGCTGCTGGTCCTTCAGCTCCGTCTGGCGGGTCACGATCTTCTGCCGGTCGAGCTCCGCCCGCGAGGTCAGGAGTTGCGCATTCGCCTGATCGAGCGCGGCGCTCAGCTCTTTCGAGTCGATGATCGCCAGGACGTCGCCCGCCTTCACCTGCATCCCGGCACGCGTCCGGAGCGAGACGATGCCCTGCCCCGGGCTGAAGAGCGTCGGCGACATCGGCGCCACGACTTTCGTCTCCACCGACAGGTCGCGCAGCAGGTCGCCGCGGGTGACGGTGCCGAAACGCAGCGTCGACGCATCCACCGCCCGCTCCGCGCGCGACCAGCGCCGGATCGCCGGGAAGGCAGCAATCAACGCGACGAGAACCGCAACCGTCGCGATCGCCCCTCCGGCAATCAGCCGCGCATTGCGCTGGCCGACCACCGGCCGATCCATCGACGACGTGTTCTCGATCATGGCGGCCCCTAGCGCAACCGAGGTGCCACCAGTCGATGTCGTGTTTTCAGTAACTTAGCGTGTCCGTCATCTGTCCGCCGGACACCTGTCCGCGGACAGATGTCCGCGGTGCGAGTGCATCTGCCGCCCCTACCGGGGCGGCCTTTCATGGAATCGCTCGCGATCCGGTGGCGGCGCTTACGCGCTCGCCACCGGGTTTCGAAGGTCCTAGAGAAATGCCGCCCCGGCAGGGGCGGCAGAGATCCGCCTCCGGCGCCCGCGGTTGGGCCGTAGATCGACGGGAGCGCGCGGTCGAGCGCCCTGAAACGCCGGAGGCGTTCGGAGAGGGTAGCCGGTGGCGAGCGCGTAAGCGCCGCCACCGGATCGGGAGCGATTCCATGAAATGCCGCCCCGGTAGGGGCGGTAGATGCGCACGCCGGCTCGCACCTGCGGACATCTGTCCGCGGACAGGTGT
>DASXIH010000040.1:0-1930 GCA_036498125.1 Thermoanaerobaculia bacterium | reverse complement strand
CTCGGAATCGGGGGCGCGGTCGGTGCCGGATCTGCTGCGGCTCGTCGCCGGGGTCAATGTTCGCTGGAACCCGATGACGCAGACGATCGACATCCGCGGCTTCGGCGAAAACCCGTTCGCCAACCGGGTGCTCATGCTCATCGACGGCGCCCCGGTCAACTCCGGCGACACCGGCGGCTTTCCGCTCAGCCCCGCGTTCGACCTTTTCCCGGTGGAGAACATCAAGCGAATCGAAGTCGTACGCGGGCCGGGATCGTCGCTCTACGGCGAGAACGCGTTCTGGGGCGTCGTCAACATCGTCACGCTGTCGGGTGAAGACCTCGCGGGCGGACAGGCGCAGCTCTTCGGCGGCGCGCGCTCGACCGGCGTCGTGAACGCGATGTACGGGAAGAAGACCGCGTCCGGCTCGTACCTCGCGTCGGTGCGCGCCTACCAGAGCGAGATCCCGGAAGAGTTCTGGATGGACGACAAGTCGAAGATCCGCGGCACCGACGTCTTCCTGAAAGCGACGCACGGCGACTGGCAGGCTTCGCTCTACCGTCACGACGATCATCTCAACGGATTCAACGAGCAGTTCCCGCCGGACCTCGGCCTTCCTCCGGGGACTGGCTTCGCGTCGGCGCACGACCTCATCCAGGCGCTGACGATCGCCTCCGTCCGTTACAACCACGCGCCCGCGAACGCGCCGATCACCTACAGCGCCGACTTTTCCTACGCGCATCGCAACGGCATGCACTGCGCCGGCTGCCACGCCGCGCAGGAGCTGCCCGAGTTCTCGCATCGCGCCGATCACGGCTACCAGGCCATCGGCGACTTCCGCGCCGGCCTGCACATGATCCCGATGCACGACATCCTGGTCGGCCTCGAAGCGCGGCGCCTCGACCGCGCCGAGCACGTGCAGGAGCTCTCGCCCGATGCGACGGTGGCTTCCGGCTACGACAAGGTCGCCGTCTACGCGCAGGACCAGTGGGACGCGCTGCCGAACCTGCTGCGCGTCGTCGCCGGCATCCGGTACGACAACAAGACGTCGCTCTTTTCGTCGAAGACCTCGCCGCGGCTCTCGTTCGTCTACACGCCGAGCCCGCAGCTCGTCGTGCGCGGCGGCTACTCCACCGCGTTCCGCTTCCCAACGTTCTCCGAGCTCTATCAGGACAGTTGGTTCATCAACGCGTCGAATCCGAACATCCCGCAGCTGCTGATCCCGCTCTCGACGTTCAACCCGAATCCGAACCTCAAGCCGGAGGAGATCAGCACGTTCGATCTCGGCGGCGAGTACCAGCTCTCGCCGACGGTGTCGGTCAAAGCGGACCTCTATCGCTCGCGCGTGAAGAACTTCATCGTCATCGTCCAGAATCTCCTCGCGCCGCTGCCGACGTTCGGCTGGGAGAACCAGCCGGCGAACGCGCGGATCATGGGCGGCGAGGCCGAGCTGCGCGCCAACATTACCGGGAAGATCACCGGCTTCGTGAACTACGCGCACGAGACGGAGCGCCAGCTCGGTGCCGGCACCGACTCGTCCGGCCACGCGTTCGAGTTCGTCTACGCGCCGAAGGACAAGGTCAACCTCGGCGCGTACGCGGGACCGTTCAACAACGTCCGCGCGGCGGTCGAGGCGTCGTGGAAGAGCGAGTACAACGCGCCGTCGAACTGGTTCTTCATCCGCTCGAACTTCACGAGCTTCGCCGCGCCGCCGGAGCCGTCGTACACCCTGCTGAACGCGCGCGTCAGCTACGACGTGCCGTTCGTCCACAGCCGCCCGATCCGCTTCACGCTCTTCGGCAACAACCTCCTGAACAAACGCCCCGAGGAGACCATCGTCGGCACCGAGAACCGCCTCGCCGGCCGCGAGTTCTTCGGGCAGGTCGAAGTAAACTTCTGAGGCTTGGTCCGGCGGCTCGCTCTCGCACTCGTCCTTTTCACCTTCACGATC
>DASXIH010000039.1:0-1733 GCA_036498125.1 Thermoanaerobaculia bacterium | reverse complement strand
CATCGAACCCCCCTTCAAAAAGAATTGGATCGGTTCGACGAGTTTACGCCGTTCTTAAGCGCATGTGGCGCTGTGGTGTTCCATCCTCTGCGACGCGCCGTCTAATGCGCAATCGCCCGGTCGATCTCGTCGACGACGTCGCTGACGACGCGCCCGCTCACGGGGGCGTCGGGCGGGAGGGTGGTGGCGACGTCGCTGACGTTGCAGGCGGCGACGGTCGCGTGGGCGTCGGCCGTTCCGCGGGCACAGTTGGCGCCGCGGGAGACGAGGACTCGGGCGGCGTAGCGCGTCAACGCGGCGGCGCTGACGGGAGCATTGGGGCCGATGCGGCGGGTGACCGGGTCGACCTGGAGGATGCCGAGGGCGATGGCACGGACGATCTCTTCACGTCCGGTCGCGGTCTCGACGTCGATCGCGATCGGCGGCGTGCCGACGTTCTGCGCGAAACGGACGGAGGCGAGCTTCCAGTAGAGGAGCACGGCGAGGTCGGCGCGCGTCGCCACCTCGGACTCGACCGCTTTGCGGAACTGCGGCGGCATGTTCTCTTCGTTCCACCGGGCCTTCAGTTCGTTGAGCCGGTTCGCGAACCGCGGATCGCGCTCGCGCTTCGCGAGCCGCTCGTAGCGCTGGATCGCCTGTTCGTACTGCCCGCGCCCAACTTCGATCTCCGCCAGCGCTTCCTGCACGTCGGTCTTGTCGGCCTCGGTGTTCACGAGCGGATCGAGCGTCGTCCGCGCCTCGTCCCAGTTCTTCTGCGCGAGCAGGTTCCGGACGAGCTGGATCCGCAGCTCGCGCGCAGCCGGATTGATCATCAGGGCGTCGCGGAGGAGACGGTTCGCGTCAGGGCCGGTCGCCGCGCGGGCGCTCGCCGACAATTCTTCGAAGTAGCGCTCGCGGATGTCGGCGTAGCGGTCCTTCACGACGTCGGGGACGGCAATCTGCGTCGCGAGCTGCGAGTAGAGGTCGTACGCCCGCTTCAACTGGTTCTGCCGCGCCGCGATCTCGGCTGCGTAGACATCCGCTGCCGTGTACGACGACACCTTCGCCTGAGCGCGCTCGACCGCCATGGTCGCGCGGTCGAAGTGTCCGTCGCGGATGTCGATCGCCGCGATGCCGAGCATCGCCGGGAGGTAGTCGGGATGCGCTTTCCGGATCTGGTCGAACACCATCCGCGCGCCCGCATTGTCGCCCGCCTCGAACGCGCGCCAGGCGCTCTCGAAACGCGTCTCGACCTTCGGGGGCGCCGGTTTGTCGAATCCGATGCGCGGATCGACGAGGTAGCGGTCTTCGCCGCGGACGGTTTCCGGGATTGGCGGTGCGCCGGAGGACGGGGGCGCGGTGCTCGCGCAACGAAGCGCTGCGACCGCGAGCACCGCCAGAATCAGCAGGTTGGTTCTTTTCAAGTCGATTCCTCAATTAACCGCATGGCCGCGGCGAATGTCTGTTCCCGGTCACCCGCGTCGAGCCAGTGCACATTTCGCTCCGATCGGAGCCACGTCATCTGCCGTTTTGCGTACGCGCGGGTGCGGCGTTTTGTTTCCTCGATGGCTGTCTCCCGCGTCGTCTCTCCCGCGACGACCGCGGCCGCCTCGCGGTAGCCGATCGTGCCGAACGGCCGGGCGTCGCGGGGAAAGCGCTTGAGCAGGCCGCGGGTCTCCTCGATAAGGCCGGAGACGTACATCGCCTCCACCCGCGCATTCAGCGCGGCGACGAGCCGAGGACGTTCGATGGCG
>DASXIH010000038.1:0-10857 GCA_036498125.1 Thermoanaerobaculia bacterium | reverse complement strand
AGAGGAGCGCCTCACCCGAGGAGAGCTCGGCGCGGAAAGGCCGCCGGGATCCGGCAGCGGGCGAGGTGAATAACACCGCTTTTCTCACCTGGGTCGGAGGAACCAATCGCCCCGTGAGCGATAAGGCGATCTCCGCGCTCGAAGCAGACGAGAACGTCGCATGGGTCAGTCCCGTCTACACCGCAGCCCAGTCGGACGGGACTCCGCGCTCCTACTTCTCGATTGACCCGACCGTCCTGGTTTTGAGCCAGGCAGCCGCAAACCTTCTCGGCGACGCCGCATCGATCGATCCGTCCGCAACGATCGACCGCGCGCGCACCAACGTCCTCAAGGGCTTCGTGGTCGTGAACGTGCCGGATCGCAACGCCATCGCGGTCGCCCAGGATCTTCTCCGCGGAGGAACGCTCGATGGCGTCCCGAACGCCATCAGCCTTGAAAACACGCCGTACCTGAGTCCGATCTGTTGCGGCTCCGGTTGCAGATGCGGAGGAGAGGCAGTCGTCAAACGCGGAGCGGCGCCATGCACGCCGGCGACGTCCCCGTTCATCCCGAACGATCCGCTGTATCCGCAACAGTGGGGCCTGCAGCGAATCAACGCCCCCCGCGCGTGGGCGCAGACAAAGGGAGATCCGAACATCGTCGTCGCCGTTCTCGATGAAGGGGTGGATCTCGCCCATCCCGACCTGAACCTCTGGCCGGTCTCCTACAGCACGATCACGCACACCAACAACGGCAGCCCGGTCGGACCGCACGGAACCGCATGCTCCGGAATCATCGCGGGAAGGATCAACAGCGGAACGGGTGTCGCCGGTTTGGCCGGCGACTCCCGCGTGATGGCCATCTCCACGTTCTTTTCCGATGTGCAGGTCGCCGAGGGTCTCTACTACGCCGCCGACAACGGGGCACGCGTCGTCAGCATGAGCTTCGGCGTCTATCCGTCGTGGGGAATGTGGAACTTCGCAATCATTCAGGCAGCGCTGCAGTACTGCCAAGACAAGAACGTCGTCCTCGTCGCCGCCTCCGGGAATGAGGACCTTCCGCAGTCACGCTTCCCTGGCTCGGACCCGCGCACGATCTGCGTCGGCGGCTCCAACCGCGCGGATGAGCGAAAGCGGATCGGCGACACTTCTTCGGAGGCCTGGTGGGGCGCGTGCTACGGCGCGGACCTCGACATCGTCGCTCCCTGCCTCGAGATTCCAACCACCGACGAGCTCGGGGCGGCCGGTTACACTCCCGGGGACTACGAGCTCACATTCAACGGGACTTCGTCGGCCACGCCTCACGTCGCGGCAGTGGCGGCCCTGATCCTGAGCAGCAATCCGTCCCTCACCAACGGCGACGTGCGGCAGGTGATCGCCGAGACGACCGACAAGATCAACGGCGGCGTCTATGTTTACCTCCCGACGGGAGGCAAACCGTACGGCACGTGGACGACGGAGGTCGGTTACGGCAGAGTCAATGTCGAGCGCGCGCTGCTCGTCACCTGCGCCTCGAACGAGTGCAAGAAAGAAGGTCCCTGCGGCGCTGAGGTCTGCGAGCCGGAACCGTGCTGCGTCAGTCCTTGCGATCCGCCGTGGAGACCGGACGCCGCGTGTCTCATTTCGTACGAGGAACGCTACTTCCGCCTCCCTCTGCGAATCGCCGATCAGCAGAAGGGCGGCGCGGTGGCCGCAATCGTCGTCCCGCAATCCAACTACATCGAGTTCCGCGTCACGTACGAGCACCGGATGTGTCTACTCGGCAAGCAGCACGGACCACTCCTGTATACGACGACGCTTCTGCCGGGCGAGACGGTGCGGCTGTATCACAGCGATCGATATCGCCGGGTCACCTCGACCGAGGAGCGATACTCGGTACAGACGACGTTCATGCAGTCCGTCTCGATGATCCATCAGGCTCACCTGACGAACTCGTTCGATTCGCTGCAGAAGATCCTGGTCAGCGCGAGCGAGAGCGGGTCCGTCTCGGCCGGCGCAGGTCTCGATCTCGGGTTCATCAGCTTCGGCGGGGGCGGGTCATCTTCTTCGTCGTCGAGCGTCAGCAGCGAGTCGATGCTCGCCGTCCATTCGGCGGCCGACGTGTTCGAACAGTCCGTCCAGCAGGCATCACAGCTCACTCACGCCGAGCGTTCCGTCGTCGTGAGCACGTTCGAAGACCGCGAGACGCAGGACATCACCGTTCGCCAGCTCCACAATGCGAATGAGTGCCGCGCGGTGACCTACTTCGTACGGCAGGTCGTCGAGCTCTATGCGTTGAGCGTTCGGGTCACGAACGTGAGCTATCGCATCGTCGCCCCCAACATCCCCGACCTGTGGCACAACTATGACGACCTGCAATGGCTCCCTCCGGTCATTCAGAACGAGATCCGCGCGGAATTGGCGCTCCTGCCGAGGGTCGGCGACGTCGTCGAGCAGCCGCGCCCGTTCTCGCTGCCGACTGACGGCACGGTCTACGATCCCGAGCTCGCGCACTGCTGCTCGTGTGAGCCCGAACGCGCCGCCGCCATCCAGATCCGGCTCGACAAGGAGAAGGCGGAAGCGTTGAAGGTATGCTTCGAAGCGCAGCAACTCGAGGCGGAGGTGCAGCGCCGCCGCTTGCTCCTGGCGAAGGGCGACCTCTCGCCATTCACGGAAACGCCGGCAGCACCAGCCGAAGGTTGAACAATGTACCGCGGGGCCGGCTTAACGCCGGCCCCGCCCGGCTACACTGTTCCGCGATGAAGTTCGCCGTCTTCGCCTGCTCGCTTCTTCTCGCCACAGCCGCCACCGCTGCCGATCACCCGTCCCGCGCGGCAGACAAAGGATGCGCATGGCGCAAGCTGTCTGACCCGGCCCTCGGGCTCGAAGTGTGGGTCCAGCGCTGCACCTACGCAGCCAAGCGGACGATCGATTTCGTGGCGCAGAATCACGCGCTGGTCATGCGTGATTCAGACGGCCGCGAGCCGCTGACCGTGATCCGCCTCTTCGATCTTCAGCCCGGCGAAACGCCCGAGCAGGGATTGCGGCGGATCTTCGCCGCCCAGACGGACAAGAAGGTCGCCAAGCGCTGTGTTCTCGCTCCATACAAACCCGCAGCGAAGCGCGCGGATGTGAAGCGCTACGACTTCGTGCCCGACAAGGCGTACCAAAAGCAGCTCGACGCAGTGAAGGACGACGGCGTCCCCGATCCCCCGTGCGGCGACCTCGGCACGCAACCCGACTCGGTTCAGTATTTCGAGGTGCAGCCAACGAGCGGCTCGCGCAAAGTCATGCTGGTCGATGCCGGGCAAGACATCCCGCTGTTCGACGAAGAGACGCTACGGCTGCTGCCCGCGAAGAAGTAGCTTTTGGTGCGCCCAGTAGGATTCGAACCTACGACCTTCAGCTCCGGAGGCTGACGCTCTATCCAACTGAGCTATGGGCGCTCGCGGTTGGTGGCGGCGATTTTAACCCGCGGCGAGGCCGATTCATTCACCGCAAGCCGGAAATCGGCTTCACCGAGATGGTTGTGTCTGAGCGGATGCGATAATCCGGCGGTGCTCAGCGTGACGCAGCCGCCGCAGTTCGCGGTGGTGATCACCGCCGGCGTCATCACGGTCGTCTTCGCGACAACGTTGTGCCTCGAGCTGCGCCGGCCGCTCCGACGTTCCGTCGAACCGAAGCTGCGCCGCATCGTCCGCAATCTCACGACCGGCGCAACCGCTCTCGCCGTCACGACGCTCCTGCAGATACCGCTGCTCGTTCCGTTGTCGCGTTGGGTTTTGGCGCAGCGCATCGGGTTGCTGAATACGACTGCGATCCCGGCGTGGCTGCGGACAGTGCTCGCGGTCGTGCTGCTGGACTACACGCTCTGGTTCTGGCACTTCGCGAACCACCGCGTGCCGTTCCTCTGGCGCTTCCACGTCGTCCACCACGTCGACCGCGATCTCGACGCCTCGACGGCGTTTCGCTTTCACTTCGGCGAGCAGGCGTTGTCGATCCTCTACCGCTGCGTACAGATCGCAGTCATCGGCGCAACGCCGTTCGCGGTCTGGATGTGGCAGGCGATTCTCTTCGCCGCCATCCTCTTCCACCACTCGAACATCGAGCTGCCGATCGCGTGGGAGCGGCGGCTGGTGCGCCTGATCGTGACGCCGCGGATGCACGGCATCCATCACTCCGACCGGCTGAGCGAGACGAACAGCAACTGGTCGAGCCTACTCTCGTGCTGGGACTACCTCCATTGCACCATCATCCTTGGTATCCCACAGAACGCGGTCACGATCGGCGTACCGGCGTATCAGAATCCGTCTGACGTGACGATCGGTCGCATCCTGCTGATTCCGTTTCTTCGTCAGCGACGCGACTTTCAACTGTCTGATGGACGGATCAGCAATCGATCCCATGAAGATGTTCGCGATTCGCTAGCGAATTAATTGCGAAAAACGCCACACGCGTCTCACATAAGTGTCAGATGCTGGAAATGAACAAAGAATCGCGAACGCCCTCACATGAATCGTGGTAACTTGCTTCGTCCACCCAGCAATCAATCAGGATTCCCATCGATGACTGTTGCGACGACTGATGCAGATCGCGCAGCGGCCGCCGAAGAACATTTTCGTGCGGTCTACGAGGAGAACTTCGCGTTCTTGTCGAGCATCGCGGTGAACAAGTTCCGCGTGCCGGACACGGAAGCCGAGACGCTGGCGCACGAAGTATTCCTCACGTATCTGCGCAAGCAGGACACGATCGCCGATCTGCGATCGTGGCTGATCGGCGCGATCTGCCACGCGAGCCGGCACTACTGGCGCTCGAACCGGCGCATCGTCGACGCCGATCCGGAAGTCGATCTCGAGTACGCCGATCCGGCGTCGCGGGAGATCGTCGACGTGCTCACCAATCAGATCGCGGCGCGGCGGATACTCGAGAGTCTCACTCCCCGTTACCAGGAGATCCTTCGCTTGAGATACTTTGCCGGGATGACGGTGCCGGAGATTGCCGCGCACCTCGGCGTGAAGCCGAAGTACGCGCAGAAGCTGGTCTCGAAGTGTCTGAAGCGAGCCGAAAAGATGTTCCACGAAAAAGGGATCGCGCGATGAAAGCTCCGAGCCCGGAACGCGTCGCAGAGTTCGCCGCCGCCGCGCGGCGCATCGTCGTCGAGCGCAGCAATGCCGCCGACGTCGTGACGCAACTCCTCCGCGACACGCCGCGCGAGGAGTGGCTCTCGCTCGCCGGCCGTCCCGAGCTACGTAACAACGGCGCGCTCGAACAGCTCTCACGTCAGATCGATGCGGCCCTCGACCGCCAGCCGCAAGACGCATTGCCGCTGTCGCTTCTCGCCACGAAGATCGCTGACTCACTTCCCGATGACCAATACCCCGCTGTCGTCACCGCACAGGTCCGCGCGCACGCCTGGAAGGACCGGGCGCAGGCGCTGACGTTCAACGGCAAACATGAAGAGGCGCTTCACGCAATCGAAACGGCGGAGACGTTGCTGAGGTCTTTCGGAACGGTCGCGCACGATGAGGCGATCGTTCGTTTCGTGAAAGCTACTGTCCTTCAAAGCGTTCGCCGTTTCGAAGAATCGCAGTCTCTACTCGCGGCGTGCCGCGAGGTGTTTCTCGAACATGGCGACCGCAGACGGCTAATTGCCTGCGGGATCGCGGAGGGAATGCTGCTTTTTCGGCGAGGTGAGTTCACCGGCGCTATCGAAGTTTTCGCACCGCTTGTCGAGGTCGCTCAAACCTCACACGACATGAGTGCACTGGCAGCGATCCATAACAACATCGGCTTCTGCTTGCTTGAAAAGCATGATGTAACTTCGGCCAACATTCACTTCTCAGAGGCAATCGCGCGACTCAACGACTTGGGGAAGTCAGTCGATGCACTCCGGACGGAGATGGCGATTGGTCGCCTTCTAATTTCCAAGGGACAGTCGGCCCATGGCCTCGTGAAGTTGCGACGTGCACGCACTCAGTTCCTCGCCAATCATTTGGCCGAAGAGGCAGCGATATGCGGGCTTGATATCGCTGCGGTACTACTAGTTGAAGATCGCGATCGAGAAGCCAAAGAACTGGTCGATACGATCATGTCGGATCTTCGAAGCGCGCAGTTGAACGATCGGAGCCGAGCAGCTCTGGAGTACCTGGAGCGCGAACTCGAGGCGCACGACGCCACACCGGCAATCGTGCGCCAAGCGTCCGAGTTCCTCCAGCGAAAGCGCATCGAGTCGACGGACGTAATCGCAATCTGATTACGGTCTCGGAACGATCATCTCGTCCCCAAAACAGGTATGCAGCCACCGCGCTGCATGTTGAACGACGTGATTGATCGGCCCCAAAACCGGGCCGGAATCGCCGTCTCGATCGAGCAGGAAACCCGCACCCTTTGTTGTCGGTGCGGTGAGGAAAACGATGACGATTGCAACGGATACAGCACGACCTAACTGATTGAGAACCTTACGCATATACCCTCCGAAGCCGGGCGTACCGGCGTGTTTTTTCGGAGGGCGCCCTCTCAGTTAGGCGTGACTAAAAACGGCAAAGTGCCACCGGGGTAAACCGGCAATATTTTGCGCATTACTGATTACGTAAATAGTGTGCGGAAATGTGGATGGATGGCGACCAAAGCATTCGCAGTGGCGTCTGCTTCATCGCTCAGCGCGGAGCTACTGAACCGAAAGGTGACTTACGGCCGCTGCGCGCTCGCGCGCTCGGCTTCGTCGAGGCGGCGCTGCAGCTCGAGCGTGATCGGGCCGCGCATACGGAGCGGACCGTCGTCGATCTGGCGCACCGGCATCACTGCGAGTGACGTGCTCGTGGCGAAGACCTCGTCCGCCGCGACGACTTCGTCGAGTCCGAAGTACCGCTCGTCGATGCGATCGCCGGCGATCGCGATCAGGCGATCGCGTGTGATCCCGGGAAGGATGTGGCAGTCGAGCGGATGCGTGATCACCCGCTCTTCCTTCACGATGAAGAAGCTCGAATGTGAGCACTCGCGCACGACGCCGTCATCGACCAGCAGCGCTTCATCGCCGCCGGCGCGCAGCGCCTTCTGCTTCGCCAGGATGTTCGCCAGCAGGTTGACCGACTTCACGTCGCAGTGCCGCCAGCGGAGGTCTTCTTCCGTCACGAGCCGGATCCCGCGTTCCTTCTTGGCGGCGTCCGGAAACGTGTGCCGCCGCGAGAAGACGGCCGCGTTCGGCGTCATCCCCTCAGGCCACGTATGCGATCGCTCCCCGTCTCCGCGGGAGACCTCGATGTAGACGATCCCATCGTCGAACGCCGTCCGGTCGATCAGCTCCCGCATCGTCTTCCGGAACGACTGCTCGTCCCACGGATTCGGGATCTCGATGACTTCGAGAGCGCGCGCGAGCCGCAGCCAGTGCTCTTGCAGGAACACCGGTCCGCGGTCGAAGAACTTGAACACTTCGTAAATCGCATCGCCGAAGAGGAACCCGCGGTCCTCGACGCGCAGGACGCGCTCCTCCGTCGTGGTGAAGCGGCCGTTGAACCAAAGGATGTCGCTCACGCGGTCAGTGCCTTCACGATCACGATCGTCCGGTCGTCTTCCGGCGCACGGCTCCACTTCGTGACGCGCGAAAGAACTTCCTGTCCCATCTCCTGCGCCGTCCGGGTCCGGTTCTGTCTCACGACACGTTGCAGCCGCTCGAGTCCGAATTCGCGGTCTTGCCGGTCATGCGCCTCGACGATTCCGTCGGTGTAGAGGCAGAGGAGATCGCCGGGATCGAGTTTCGCGAAGCCGCGCGTGTAGGTTGCATCGGGCGTCGGGCCGAATACCGGGCCGCCGTTGCGGAGGTACTCGACGTGGTTGCCCTTCAGGATGAACGGCGCGTTGTGGCCGGCATTCGAGTAGATCAGGATGCCGCCGGTCTCCAGCTCGCCGTAAAAACACGAAACGAACTTCGTCGTCAGGCGGCTGCGATGGATGATGTGATTCAGCTTCTCCATCGTCCGGACGATCTTGAAGTCGCGGTCGGTCGCCATCCGCAGGCCCATGTAGATGTCGCGGACGACCAGCGCCGCGGGAAGGCCGTGGCCGGAGCCGTCGGCGATCGCGAGGCCGAGGATGTTGTCGGTGATCGGAATGAAGTCGTAGAAGTCGCCGCTGACGATCTCCGCCGGGACGGTTTTCCCCCAGATGTCGAACCCTGGGTACTGCGGAACGCGGCTCGGCAGGATCGACGCCTGGATCCGCTGAGCCTCTTCGATGAGCGACTCGTAACGCTGCGCGCGGATGCGCTGCGTGATCACGGAGCGGATGAGGTTCAGCGAGAAGAGGATGTCGTCGCGGCCCAGTTCGGGGGCGACGTCGAAGCTGACGATGTACTCACCGTCGCCCGCCGCTACCGCGACGAACCGGCGCGCGCCGATCCGCGCCTCGAGCACCGGATCGAAGGCGGGATCGCCCGGCCCCATGACGATGATCCCGTTCTCCAGGACCAACTCCACCGCGCGGTACTCGCGGGGAACGATGATCCCGAGCGGCGCTTCGTGATCGTCGCCGAAGCGCGCCACGAGCTCGAACGTGTCGTCGCCGCGCGCCTCGTAGATCCGGCCGCCGGTGATCCCGAGCTCGTCGCGGAAGTTGTTCGTGACAATGGTCGCGATCGACGCGATGGTCGACCCAACGCCCTCGTCACCCTCGATCGCTTCGACGGTTTTCTCGACTTTTGTGAGGAGACGTTTGTAGTCCACTGTTACTTCAGCTCGACCCCGTCCAGCTCGTACGGCGCTTTCACGCCGAGGAGACCGAGGACCGTCGGATAGATGTCCGCGATGTATGGGGCGCGGTCGGTCGTGAGCTTGCGGTTGTAGAAGAAGATGCCCTTGACGATCTCGGGGTCGACGGAGCAGTGGTCACCGCTCCAGACCTGCTTGTTCGGCTCGAGGAGATCCTTCGGAATACCTCCGAGAGCCGTCTGCCACGAGACACGGTAGCCGTCGTTATTCGTGACGAAGAGGTCGGGGATCATGTTCGGGTCGAAACTCTTGTAGACCTCTTCGCGCGCGAGGACGCGGCGGACGACCTTCTCCCCTGTTTCCGGATCGGTGAACTGCGTGAGACGCTGCTTCAGCTCCGTCTTGAGCGCGTCGTATTCGGGGCCTGGCTGCACAATCCCCTGCGCCTCGCGCCCCTTGAGGTTGATGTACACCTCGCCCAGACCCATCGCGTAGGCACGCGTCTTCGACCAGTCGACGTTCTCCCAGAACTGCCCCTGGCTGAAGAGCATCTCGAGATTGCGTTCCTTCACACGGACGCCGGTCTTCAGCGCCAGATAGCCGTTCAGCACGAGCCACGTGTTGTAGTTGACCGCCTTCCGGAAGCTCGCGAAACCGTGGTCGGAGACGACGATCAGTGTCGCGTGGCGCTGGTCCGCCGCCTTCATCGTGTCGCCGACGATCGAGTCCATCAACTGATACGAGCGGAGGAGCGCATTCCCCCACTGCTCGGCGAGGCGCGGATCGTACGCCGGGTGTTTCGGGTCGATCGCGCGCCAGAAGACGTGTCCCACGCGATCAGGGAACTCGAAGTACTGGACCATCAGGTCGTCGTCGCTCTGGAGGAACGCGTCATACATCTTCCGGTTCTGCGTGACAGTCCACTCCATGTCGTCCCAGAACATCTGCTCGGTGGCGAAGCCTTCGGAGATCGCCCAGGTGTCGATCTGCCAGCCGAGCGTCTTGAAGAGGCCGTACTGCTTCGCGAGATCGGGAGCCCACCGCGTCGGCGACGAGATCTTGAATCCGGGCGGCAGGCTGCGCGGATCGAAATTGATCGGCGAGAGGTAGAGCTTCACCTCGGGCTGCGACGAGATCAAGTGGAAGCGGCTGATGCCGTGGACCTTCACAAGGCTGTTGAACGGGAACTCAAAATTCACCCATCCGGTCCAGTCGCCCGGTTTCAGCGTGAACTTCTGGCCGCTGACCTCGATCTCGACGGAGTTGCGGTCGTTCGCGACGGTGATCGTCATCGGCGCCGAGACGACCGGCGGGTCACCAAACAGTTTGTTCGGCGGACCATTGATCTTCGTGTGGATGACGCCCTTGTTGTCCTCGAGCTGGACGACTTCGATCGAGAACTCGTTCCCGCCGCCGCTGTCGCTGCCGCGGTGAAACTCGAGCTCCGAGGTGAAGTAGAACGGCTTGCCGACGCGGCCCGACATGTCGGGGACGCCGAGCCCGGACAGGAGATGATCGCCTTCGCCGAAATCGTTCGCCGGGAAGGTGACGGGGACGTGGACGACCATCACCTTCTTGCCGGCATGCGCGGCTGCCTCCCAGAACGGGATCCCCTGTCGGCGGTTGATCACGCCCGGCCGGCTGACCGGAATGAGCTTCTGAACCGCAACGAAGGCGCCCGCCGCCGCGCCGATCGCGATGATGAACGCGATCGTGCCGCCGGCACGCGACGCTCGGAATATGAAAAGGGCGATCAGGCCGAGGATGAGGAGCACCGCCACGCCGGCGTACGGCGCATTTTTCGTTCCGAAGAGGAACGGCTCTTTCGTCTCGTCGAAGGCGGCGAAGACCGGGAGGTAGGTCTTCGGATCGCGGCGAAGAAAATCGAAGATGCCGGTGCGGCCGGGGTCGATTCCGGTCGAGAAAGTCGACCAGGACACCGGCGTCTGCGCGGGGGTCGTCGGGTGCATCGGCCGGAAGGTACCGGCATCGCGAAGCTTGGCCAGGTTCGGCAGCTTCCCCTCGTTCATCCACTGCTCCGTGTACCGGGCGTCGACGCCGTCGAACCCGAGGACGATCACCTTCTGCTGCGCGGCACGGGCCGCGAGCGGAAACACGAAGAGCAGCAAAAGAGAGAGTGCAAGACGCCGCATTGACGCGAGATGATATCGGAAGCCGGGCACTCGTCTTGTAATCGG
>DASXIH010000037.1:0-9353 GCA_036498125.1 Thermoanaerobaculia bacterium | reverse complement strand
CGCGAGCGAGCGCACGCATGCCGAAATCGTTTTCTTCGCCGTACCCGCCGGCGAACTGCTCTTCGTCGAAGTAGCCGACGTCGTCGAGGAGCGCGCGGCGGATGTAGAGGCAGAACCCGACGCCGGTCGGAATCGTCGGATACGCGCGTTGCGACACCCGCTCGACCAGCGCCCCGAACGAGTCGACGTCGTAGCCGCTCGGGATCAGGTTCCGCTCGAACCCGCGCGGCACGGAACAGAGCGTAGCGTCGTTCGACAGCGGCGTCACCGTCCCGGTGTCTCCGTCCGCATACGCCGCCTCGATCAACTTCTCGATCCAGCCGGCGGTGACGACCGCATCGCTGTTGAGCAGCACCACGTCGCCGGCCGAGGAGCGCATCCCGCGGTTCGCGCTGCGCGTGAAGCCGAGCCTTCGTTCGTTGCGGAGCAGCGGAAAGGAATGACGGGCGAGCACCGCCTCCACTGCGTCGTCCTGTGGGCCGTCCACGACGATCCGCACGTTGTGGCGCGCGAGATCGGTATGCGCCGAAACGCTGGCGAGACACTCCGCCAGCGGCTCGGGGGCTCCGTAGACCGGGATGATGACGTCGACGTTCCGCGGTGGCTCGGCCTTCGGCCTCCCCGCTCCGCGCCGCCAGTCGATGGGACGTCGAAAGCGCTGCAGCACCGGGGCCTCATTGTATGAGGGCTTGATTCGCTTTCGCGGCTCACGTACAAGACCTCTGGTGTCCACCATCCCATTCGTCGAGCGGCGGAGTGTGGCCGGCCGGCCGCTGCGGGCCGGAGAAGAGCTGCGCGACCTCTACCATCACGGCGCCCTCCTCTTCGAGCTCGTGCACCGCGACCTCACAGTCCGCTACAAACGCTCGGTCCTCGGTTTTTTCTGGACGATGCTGCATCCGCTGCTGCTGATGCTCATCTTCCTCCTGGTGTTCTCCACGCTCTTCAAAGGCCGAGCGCCGCACTACGAGACGTACTTCCTCTCCGCATACGTGGCGTGGAACTTCTTCGCGCAGACGACCGTGAACGCGATGATGAGCGTGGGCTGGAACGGGCCGCTGATGAAGCGCGTCCGCGTCCCCTCCTCGATCTTCACCCTCTCGATTGTCGTCTCCGGCCTCGCGAACCTCGGCCTCTCGCTGATCGTCCTCTTCACGATCATGTTCGCCGTCCACTCGCCGATGTACGCGACGCTCGCGTTCGTGCCGGTGAGCCTTCTCATCGTCGGCATCTTCACGTTCGGCGTCTCGCTGGCGCTGAACGCGATGTCGGTCCTCTTCCCCGACGTCCGCGAGATGGTGCAGGCGGGAATGCCGGCGCTCATGTACCTGACGCCGATCGTCTATCCGATCTCGATCATTCCGGAGCGGTTCCGGTGGATCATCCAGCTCAACCCGATGGTGTACATCGTGGAGATCGTCCGCGATCCGATCTACTACGGAATCATCCCCTCCCCTGCGACGCTGCTGATCGCCGTCTCGGTCGCCCTCGCCGCCGTGGTCCTCGGCTGGATCGTCTTCCGCCACATCGCCCCGCATTTCTACGCGCATCTATGAACGTCGTCGAACTCCAGGGCGTCAGCGTCCGGTACCGCGAGAAGAAGATCGTCAGCTTCAAGGAGGCGGTGGTCCGCGGCTTCAGCCCCTACCGCCGCGCGAAGTTCTTCGACAGCCTCCACGACGTCTCGCTCACGATCCGCCATGGCGAATCGGTCGGCATCGTCGGCCCGAACGGCGCCGGAAAATCAACGCTGCTCCGCGTGGCCGCCGGCATCATTCCGCCGTCGGTCGGCATCTCGATCAGCCGCGGGACGCTGGCGCCGGTCATGGAGCTCGGCACCGGCTTCGAGATGGAGCTCTCGGGCCGCGAGAACATTTTCTTCAACGGCTCGCTCCTCGGCTTCCCCCGCTCCTACATGCGCGCGCGGGTGGACGACATCATCGCGTTCTCCGGCGTCGAGCCGTTCATCGACGCTCCGCTGCGCACCTTCTCGACCGGTATGATCGCGCGCCTCGCCTTCGCAATCGCGACGTCGGTGGAGGCGGAGACCATCCTCCTCGACGAGATCTTCGCCGTCGGCGACGCCGCGTTCCGCCGCCAGTGCCACGCCCGCATCGAACGCTTCGTCGGTAACGCCACCGTCGTCCTCGTGTCGCACGACCTCGACGTGATCGAGAACCTCTGCGCCCGCACCATCTGGCTGACAAAGGGCCAGGTCGTCGGCGACGGCCCTACCGCCGAGGTCCTCGCCCGCTACCGCGCGTCGCTGGGCTGAGCGCCGGCCAGTTGACAAACCGCCTGATCGGCACCAATGTGGAAGTATCGCTCAATTCGGGGGGACTGCCATGCTTTCGCAGAGCCGATCGTCGATCGCCGTAACCCTCACCGCATTTTTCATGATCGCTGCAGCCAGCGCAGCCGCACAGCCGGCGGCGAGCACGAACAAAGTGCAGCCATCGTCGAAAAAGAAGGTCAACGTCAGGGAGCTCGAAAACCGCGAGAAGGCGGCTCCTCCCGCGAAGCAACAGAAGAAGGTCGAGAACAAGGCCGAGGCAAAGATCCCGTCGGCGATGCCGGTGCCTCCGGACGCGAAGGGAAAGACGTTTCAACCCTCCGCCGATGCGCAAAAAAAAAACTTAGGCGCCACGTCCGGAAAACCAAAGACTAAGGGCACGCCCATCGAGCCGCTCTTCCCGGCGCTGGGCGACGACGGATTCTCGATTCCGCCCGACTGCGGCGGCGCCATCGGACCGAACCACGTCATGACGACGCTCAACTCGCAGGTCCGGATCCAGACGCGGACCGGCGTCACGATCTCGACGGTGACGCTCGACGGTTTCTTCGGAACCACCGGAACGTTCGATCCGAAAGTCCTCTACGACCGTTTCAACGACCGTTGGATCATGACGGCGCCGAAAGACGGCCAGTCGACGACATCCGCGCTTCAGCTCGCGGTCTCGGATAGCGGCGATCCGACCGGCACCTGGTCCATCTACACCTTCGATCCCGACGCCACAAACGTTAAGTGGTTCGACTACCCGAGCATCGGATTCAACAAGAACTGGATCGTCATCACGGGCAATCTCTTTCGCGTCTCCGACAACGCCTTCCAGTCGTCGCAGGTCTACATGTTCGACAAGGCGGCGACGTACGGCGGAACCGCGGTCCCGACCGTCTCGAACCGACCGTTCGCGGAAGGCGGGGCGACCTGTCCAGCCATCACGCAGGACAACACTCAAACCACCGAATACCTCGTCAGTACGTGGAACACGAACTCGGGTGGCAACGGGTATCTGCGGATCTTCACGATTACCGGAACGCCCGCCGCGCCCGTCTACACGATGACGGCGCTGATGCCGAGCGTCGCCAGCACCTGGAACTTCCTGCCGAATCCGGCGCAGGCCGACTTCGCGCCGCAGGCGACGGTAACGCAGAAAATCCAGAACAACGATTCGCGCATCCACGACGTCGTCTACCAGAACGGCTCCCTCTGGTGCGCTTCGGCCGGCTTTCTTCCCGCCGCCACGCCGACGCACTCCGCGGCACAGTGGTGGCAGATCGATCCGACGACCGGCAACGTGACGCAGTTCGGGCGCGTCGAAGACACCACGGCGGCGAACTTCTTCGCGTTCCCGACGATCGGGGTGAACACCTACAACGACGTGCTCCTCGGCTACTCCAGCTTCTCCGCCACGCAGTTCGCTAGCGCCAACTACTCGTTCCGCCTGAACGCCGACGCGACGAGCACGCTGCAGCCGACCGTTCAATTCCGTGCGGGGCTCGCCAAGTACTACAAAGACTTCGGCACCGGCCAGAACCGGTGGGGTGACTACTCGACGACCGTCGTCGATCCCGACGGCTTCTCGTTGTGGACGCTCCAGGAGTACGCGGCGATGCCGTCGGGCGGGAGTGATCGATGGGGTACTGAATGGACGCGTGTCGTGCCGCCGGTCCCGAGCCTCTACGTTCAGGACCGGACCGATGACGTCGGAGCCGAGCCAAACGCCTCGGGGCAGCCGATGTACGAAAGCACCGACATCTGGCTGCGGAAGCTTCAAGACGCGGCGCACGCCTTCGCGCACGTCACCGACAACGCTGAATACCGCACCGGCACGGCCAACCCCAACTACGTCTATGTCGAAGTCCGCAACCGCGGCGGCGCGCCGAGCTCCGGCACTGAGACGCTCACCGTCTATTGGGCCAAAGCGAGCTCCGGCCTCAGCTGGCAGAGCCCCTGGACCGGCGGTGTCTACTTCGATCCCGGCCCGAACACGATGCTGATGGGGGACGTCGTCGGCTCGACGACCGTCACCGCGATTCCTGCCGGCGGCAACACGATCTTCGAGTTCCCATGGAATCCGCCGAATCCTGCGACGTATGCAGGCGCGTTCGGCGCCGACCAGAATCATTTCTGCCTGCTCGCGCGCGTCACGAGCGGCACGACCATGCCGTTCGGCATGACATTCCCCGAGACCTCCGATCTCTATGCGAATGTTCAGAACAACAACAAAGTCGCGTGGAAGAACATCGAGGTTTACGACTCACTGCCAGGCACCGGCGCGCCGGCGCACGCGGTGATCGCCAACCTCGGCACCGGCGCGATGAAAGCAGCCATCCGGTTCGCCGTGCTGAATGCCGACGGCGAGCCTTTCGCGTTCGACACGGGGACGCTACACGTCACTCCCGGACAGAAGTTGAAGGATCTCCTCCGCGGCGCTCCCATCACGGGCGATGGCATCAAGGACCGCGGAGACGGCACGTTCGACGTCATCCAGAAAGACGCCACGATCCGCAATATCGCGCTCGCGCCGAACGAGTTCGCCACCCTCGACATCGCGTTCGTTCCGAACAACCCGAGTCAGAAGCTGGAGGGACTCGCGGTGCGGATCACGCAGCTTGCCGACGTCGGCGGCGCCGACCGCATCATCGGCGGTCAGACGCTGGTCTTCGGCAAGGTGAAGGGGTTCAACGAGAAACAGCCGGCAGGAGGAGCCGTTTCTCCCTCTCCGCAGCCGAATCCACAGCCTCAGGCACACTGGCCGTGGTACTGGTGGCTGATTCTGGTGCTCATCATTCTCGCGATCATCGCGGTGATCCTGATCAGGAGGTAGACCACAGATCGGCGGTAGCCACTCGCCGCTTCCGCGCGCGCCAGCGGAGGCGGTCGAGGTAGAGGTACGTGACGGGGGTCGTGAAGAGGGTCAGCATCTGGCTGACGATCAGACCGCCGACGATCGCGATGCCGAGGGGGCGGCGAAGCTCGCTGCCGACGCCGCTGACGAAGGCCAGCGGGAGGCCGCCGAAGAGGGCGGCCATGGTCGTCATCATGATCGGACGGAAACGGAGCAGGCACGCCTCGCGGATCGCGTCGCGCGGGCTCTTCCCCTCCTTGCGCTCCGCCTCCAGCGCGAAGTCGATCATCATGATCGCGTTCTTCTTCACGATGCCGATCAGCAGGATGATCCCGATCAGCGCGATGATCGTGAACTCGGTATTCGTCAGCAGCAGCGCGATGAGCGCGCCGACGCCGGCCGAGGGGAGCGTCGAGAGAATCGTGATGGGGTGAATGAGGCTCTCGTACAGGATGCCGAGGACGATGTAGACCGCGAGCAGCGCCGCGAGGATCAGCAGCGGCTCGTTCTTGAGCGATTCCTGGAACGCCTGCGCCGTCCCCTGGAAGCCGGGGTGGATCGACGACGGCATCTGCATCTGCCGTTCGAGCTCCTCGATCGCGTTCGTCGCCTCGCCGAGCGAGACGCCGGGCGCGAGGTTGAACGAGATCGTCACGGCGGGGAACTGGCCCTGATGCGGGATCGAAAGCGGCGTCTGGTCGAGGCCGAAGTGCGCGAACGCGCTGAGCGGGATGTCGCGGCCGTTCGACGAGTGCACGTAGACGCTGCTGAGCGACGCGGGCGACTGCGCGAAGCTCGGATCGGCCTCCATGACGACGTGGTACTGGTTCATCCCGCTGTACATCACCGACACCTGGCGCTGGCCGAAGATGTCATACAGCGTCGTGTCGATCGAGGCGAGCGAGACGCCGAGACGCGCCGCGGTGGGGCGGTCGATGATCACCGTCGCCTGCAGGCCCTGGTTCTGCTGGTCGCTCGAGACGTCGCGCACTTCTTTCAGCTTGTGCATCGCCTTCTCGAGCTTCGGCGCCCACGACATCAGCTCGCGGACGTCGTCCCCCTGCAGCGTGTACTGGTAGTCCGAGTTGCTCTGCCGGCCGCCGACGCGGACGTCCTGCGTGGCGCTGAGGAAGAGCTGGCCGCCGGGGATGTGCGCCGTCTTCGGCCGGATGCGCGCGATGATCTTCTGCGCGTCGACCTTTCGCTCGCTGAGCGGCTTGAGCGTGACGAACATGCTCGCCGAGTTGCCCCCTCCGCGTCCCCCGCCGGTGAACGAGACCACGTTCTCGACGGCCGGATCCTTCTCCACGATCCGCATGAAGATGTTGAGCTTCTGAATGAGCGCCGGGAACGACGTATCCTGCGCCGCCTGCACGTTGCCGCCGAGGCGCCCCGTGTCCTGCTGCGGGAAGAAGCCTTTCGGGATGATCACGTAGAGGTAGATCGTGAAGCCGATCGTGGCGAAGGTGACGAGGAGGACCGGAAGCGTGTTCGTGAGGACGAAGTCGAGCATGTGCTCGTAGCCGCTCCGCAGCTTCTCGAACCCTTTCTCGCTGAGGTTGTAAAGCCTTCCGTGTTTCCGCTCCCCTTCGGGGATCAGGAACTTCGCGCACATCATCGGCGTCGTCGTGAGCGAGACGACGAGCGAGATCGCGATCGCGACGCTCAGCGTGACGGCGAACTCGCGGAAAAGGCGCCCGACGATGCCGCCCATCAGCAGGATCGGGATGAACACGGCGATGAGCGACGTGCTCATCGAGAAGACCGTGAAGCCGATCTCGCGCGCTCCGAGGAGTGCCGCTTCCATCGGCCGCATGCCGGCTTCGAGATGGCGGGAGATGTTCTCGATGACCACGATGGCGTCGTCGACGACGAAGCCCGTCGAGATGGTGAGCGCCATCAATGACAGGTTATCGAGCGAGTAGCCGAGGAGGTACATGACCCCGAACGTGCCGATGAGCGACAGCGGCACGGCGATGCTCGGGATCACCGTCGCCCACGCGCTACGAAGGAACGCGAAGACGACCAGGATGACGAGCAGGATCGAGATGATGAGCGTGAGCTGGACGTCCTGGACCGACGCGCGGATCGTCGAGGTGCGGTCGAGGGCCACGCCGAGGTGGATCGACGGCGGGATCGCCGCCTGCAGCTGCGGCATCAGCGCGCGGACGCGGTCGACCGTGCCGATGATGTTCGCGCCCGGCTGCCGGAAGAGGACGAGCGAGATCGACGGCTTCCCGTTCACCGACCCGGCGCTGTTGACGTTCTCCACCGAGTCGAGCACTTCGGCGACCTCGGAGAGGATCACCGGTTTGCCGTCGCGCGCCGTGACGATAAGGTTCCGGTACTCGTTCGCTTTGAAGAGCTGATCGTTCGTCCGGATGACGTAGGCGTTGTCCGTCGCCTGGACGGCGCCTTTCGGACGGTTCGCGTTGGCGGCCGCCAGTGCCGTGCGCACGGCGTCGACGCCGACGTTCATCCGGTTCAGGAGCAGCGGGTTCATCTCGACGCGGACGGCGGGCCGCGAACTGCCGCCGACGAACACCTGCCCGATCCCTTCGATCTGCGCGATCTTCTGCGCGAGGATCGTGTCGCCGACGTCGTACATCTGCGGCTGCGTCATGACGTCGGACGTCATCGCCAGGATCATGATCGGCGCGTCGGCCGGGTTGACCTTGCGCCAGTTCGGGTTGCTCGGGAGATTCGCGGGGAGCTGGCCGCGCGCCGCGTTGATCGCCGCCTGCACGTCGCGCGCGGCGGCGTCGATGTCGCGGTCGAGGTCGAACTGGAGCGTGATCCCCGTCGAACCGGAGGAGCTGTTCGACGTCATCTGCGTGATGCCGGCGATGCGGCCGAACTGCCGTTCGAGCGGCGTCGCGACCGACGAAGCCATCGTTTCCGGATCGGCGCCCGGCAAACCTGCCGACACCGAGATCGTCGGAAACTCGACCTGCGGCAGCGGCGCGACCGGCAGCTTTCGGTACCCCAGCGCTCCCGCCATCAACACGGCGGCGCTGAGCAGCGACGTGCCGACCGGACGCCGGATGAACGGATCGGAGAAGCTCATGGCGTGGCCGGCTCGGCGTTGCCGATGTGCACGCGGCTGCGCACGCGCGCGGCGAGGCGGTCAAACCAGAGGTAGACGACCGGCGTCGTGTAGAGAGTGAGGAGCTGGCTGACGAGCAGGCCGCCGACGATCGTGACGCCGAGCGGGTGTCGCAGCTCGGCGCCGGTGCCGCGGCCGAGGGCGAGCGGCAGTCCGCCGAAGAGCGCGGCGAACGTCGTCATCATGATCGGCCGGAACCGCAGCAGGCACGCCTGATAGATCGCCTCGTCCGCCGGCTTCCCCTCCTCGCGCTCGGCTTCGAGCGCGAAGTCGATCATCATGATCGCGTTCTTCTTGACGATGCCGATCAGCAGGATGATCCCGATCAGCGCGACCACGCCGAGCTCCATGTGGAAGAGCAGCAGCGCCAGGATTGCCCCGACGCCCGCCGACGGCAGCGTCGAGAGAATCGTGATCGGGTGGATGTAGCTCTCGTACAGCACGCCCAGGACGATGTAGACCGTGATGAGCGCCGCGAGGACGAGCCACCCTTCGTTCGCCAGCGAGCTGCGGAAGACGGCGGCCGTTCCCTGGAACTCCGGATGGATGCTCGCCGGGAGGCCGAGCTTCGCGACCTCGTCGTCGATCCGTTTCGTCGCGGCGCCGAGCGACTCGTTCGGCGCGAGGTTAAACGAGATCGTCGTCACCGGGAACTGGCCGAGATGATTCACGGCGACCGGCGTCGGATGCGTCTCGATGTGCGCGAAGCTGCTGAGCGGAATGATCTGCTCGCGCGTGCCGGAGAGTCCCGGGACCGGCTGCGTCGTTCCCGGCGTCGCAGCCCCGAGGTTCGCCGTGGACGCTGTCGCCGTTGACGTCGTTGTCGCCGTGCCCGACGTTGGCGCTGTGGCTGACGCGGCGCCGGCGTGAATGTAAATGTGTTGCAGCGCGTCGGGCGAGAGCTGCAGATTCGGATCGGCCTCGAGGACGACGTGGTACTGATTGAGCTGCGTGAAGATCGTCGAAACCTGTCGCTGGCCGAAGGCATCGTAGAGCGTGTCGTCGATCATCTGCGGCGTCACGCCGAGGCGCGAGGCGGTATTGCGGTCGACGACGAGGTCCGCTTCGAGGCTCCCCTTCCCCTGATCGCTCGCGACGTCGCGCAGCTCGGGGAG
>DASXIH010000036.1:0-1585 GCA_036498125.1 Thermoanaerobaculia bacterium | reverse complement strand
CGACGACATGCCGTTCCTCGTCGACTCCGTCAGCGCCGAGGTTCACCGGCGCGACCGCAACATCCACCTGCTGATCCATCCCGTCTTCCGCGTGCGGCGCGACAAGAAGGGAAACCGGATGGAGCTCTCGACGACCCTCGGCGCGGCGAGCGACTCGACGGTCGAGTCGATGATGCACGTCGAGATGGATCAGGAGACGGACGCGGCGGAGATCGAGTCGCTCCGCAGCGCCATCGAGCGCGTGCTGGCGCACGTGCGCATGTCGGTCGCGGACTTCAAGACCATGCGCGAACGTCTCACCACCGACATCAAGGAACTCGACGACGCGAATCCGCCGATGCCTCAGGAAGAAGTCGACGAAACGCGTGACTTTCTTCGCTGGCTCGACGACGGCAACTTCGTCTTCCTCGGCTACCGTCGCTACGGCTTCGAGACGCGCGGCGGGAAGGACTTTCTCCCCGCCGATCCGTCCTCCGGCCTCGGCATCCTCCGCGAAATGCTTCCCCAGTCCGTGAAGCGTTCGCAGGAGCCGCTGTCGGCCGAGTTCAGCGAATACGCGCGGCAGAAGAACCTGCTGATCGTCACCAAGGCGAACTCGCGCAGCGTCATTCACCGCTCCGTCCCGATGGATCGCATTGGTATCAAACGCTACGACGCCAGCGGGAATCTCATCGGCGAGGACCGCTTCCTCGGTCTCTTTACGTCGGCTGCGTACTCGCGCAGCGTTCGCGAGATCCCGATGCTGCGCCTGAAGGCGCGCCGCGTCATCGAGCGCGCCGGCTTCGATCCTCACTCGCACAACGGCAAGGCGCTCGTCGACACCCTCGAGACCTTCCCGCGTGACGAGATTTTCCAGATCACCGACGACGATCTCTTCCACATCGCCTGGGGCATCCTGCAGCTGCAGGAGCGGCAGCGCGTCGCGCTCTTCATGCGCAAGGATCTCTTCGAGCGGTTCGTCGCCTGCTACGTCTACGTTCCGCGCGACCGCTACACCGCCGATTTCAAGGATCGCGCGCGGCAGATCCTCGAGGAGGCGCTCAACGGGCGCGATACGCAGATCGACGACTCGATCACGTCATCGGCGCTCGCGCGCGGGCTCTTCGTCGTCCGCGTCACGCCGGGATCGATCCCCGAAGTCGACGTCAAACGCGTCGAGGCGCACCTCGGCGAAGCCGCGCGCACGTGGAGCGATCGTCTCCTCGACGTCCTCGTCCAGGAGCACGGCGAAGAAGAGGGAATCGAGCTGCACCACCGCTACGGCAGGGCGTTTCCGATGGCGTACGCCGAGCGCTTCACCGCCGAAGCGGCGGTGCACGACATCCGGCACGTCGAGAGCGTCCTGAAGACGTCGAACCTCGAAGTCGACCTCTACCGGCATCGCGCGCAAAGCGGAGACCAGCGCGCGTTCCACTTCAAGATCATCCACACCGGCGCGCCGGTTCCGCTCTCCGAGATCATGCCGCGCCTCGAGAACATGGGCCTCAAGGTGCAGTCTGAGGTGCCGTACGAGGTGCGGCCGCACGGCGCCACAGTCCCCGTGCGCATCCGCGACTTCTCGCTCTCCGCCGAAGGGATGCAGGAC
>DASXIH010000035.1:0-7604 GCA_036498125.1 Thermoanaerobaculia bacterium | reverse complement strand
AGTCCTCGGTCCTCGGTCCTCGGATCGTCAGGAGGCTGCCGTCCTTCGCGCGCAACTCGACCACGCGTGCGTCATGAAGCGCCGAGTGCGGCACGCGATCGAGCAGCACCACCCACCGCGCCTCCGCTCCCCCCTCCCCGCGACTCGCATACGCCACGTGCACCACCTCGTACCCCCGATACCGCCCGTCGCGCGTGAGGATCGCCGCCGCCCGCGCCGCCGCATCATTGTTCAGAATCCGATCCCCCCTCCGCGACGGATCCTCGGCGCTCCGCCGCCCGACGAACAACACCGCGCAGAGCGCGATCCACGCCGCGTAGATGAGCGAGAAGCGCTTCACGGCTCAACGGTAGCACGCGGCGGCGAGGCCTGAATTTGGTTAACGCGAGATCGTTTCAGAATCCGCCAAATCCGGAACCGCCGCAACGAGGTAGTTCCACAGAACTGCGAACCGCTTGCCGTCGGCTGACAGCTTGATGTCGAGCGTCGCACCACAGACGCGGTGCTTCAGGGGCGTCCGGGTCTCGATGCAGAGGATCGTGTCGTCCGTCATGACCGTGATCGTTCCATCGGCACCAGGAGTCTGCCGGATCGTCGGCGGCAGTTCGTCAAAACGAACCTCGGCCAACAGCTGCTCCACGCCCCGCCACCAGTCGGGCGAGAGTCCTTCGCGTTCATGCACCTTCAGGTTGCTAAGGGATTCGTCCTGCGCTGCGAGACTCACGGCGTCGGAGCTGTACTCTGTCCTCCACATTGTCCCGAACATCCCATCCGCGCTCGCGACGATACGCGGTGGAGGAGTCGCAGATCGACATCCCGCGATGGCCACCAGAAAGATCGCTAGTACGGCGTACCGAGCCATCTTTATAAGGATACCCAAGTGACCGGGAGACTCCCGGTTCGTTGAGGCGTTGCGATGGAACGGCGGCGGCGCAGACGGTGTCGCGCCCCCGATTGCCAGTGTCGCGGGCGGAATTGTCCGTGACGCGCGGGCGGCGGACACGTGGAGGTTCGCGGCGAGGGTCACGCGCGACGCGACGGTGACCGGCGGGGGGGGCGGGCGCGGCCGGGCCACGGGGGTCGCCGGCAAGATTGCCGGCGCCACACTGAAGCGGAGGGTTCACTGATCAGCGACATGACTTTCGTTCTTCGGCCGCCACATCGTCCGATTTTCCTGGAGGGGCGGATGCCCTCATCCGCCCGGCGCGGCGTAAGCCGCGCCAATTAGCCGCGCTGTCGCGCGGCAGGCGGACGAGGGTGTCCGCCTCTCCAAAGGCGGGGAATCGCGCGGGCGAGTGCAATCGTTCATAATAGATGGGAGTCCATATGAAACCACGCCGGTCCCTTCTATTGCTGACACTGATTGCTTGTATCGCGGCGACCGCGCTTCTGATCGCGGATGCGTTCGTGCGCAATCAGGCGTTGATGTTCGCCGGCTTCGGCACGCTGGCGATCTCGGCGACGGCGCCATCCTGATGATCAACGACCCGTGGGCCAGCGTCTCGTGGGGCAAGTTCTTCGTCGCCATCGTCTACGCGTCGATCGCCGTGGCGTGTCTCGTTGCCATGACGCACACCGCCGATGCGGCGCGATTCGCGCACGCGCTGCATGCGGTCTTGTAATACGTTCGATGCTGATCGCACGTGAAGCGCTGATCGTTGCCGTCATCGCGGTCGCACTGCTCGTGTGGGTCGCCTCGTGGTTCTGGAACAAGGAAGCGGTCGTCGCGTCGGCCTCCCGGCCTTGGCCCGTCACCGCCGCGCACCCCACGCCGCAGCGCACAAATGACGCGGCCCTGAAGCTGACGGCGCTCGCGAAGGCGCTGCCGCGCAGTGAGGCGGTGGACGCGTTCGTTTCGCATGAGATTGCGCGCGGCGAGCTGGCGATCGGCAGGCTGCCGGCGCTTCCGGACGTAACGGCGATCGGCGAGCTGTTGCTGAGCGCGCCGGTGATCGGCGGCGGCGACGAGATTGAAGCGCGGCGCAAGACGGCCTTGATCGTTACGCGGGCGCTGGGTGCCGATGCGCTATCGAAGGAAAGCTGGGACGACCTGCACGCGGCCTGGTACCTCGCCCGCTCGCTCGACGGGCACCCGCAGACGATGGCGCAGACGGCGGCGCTGGCAATGGCGCGGATGATCAACGCGGCCGCCTGGAAGATGCCGTTGCCGGTACCCATCTGGTTCGCCGAGGTGCAGGAACGCGACGACGTCCGCCCGCTGCAATCTTTTCAGTTCCAGACAGCGTCGTACTAAGAGGTCGCGAACACGACCCGGTGCGACGTGAACATCCCGATGAACGAGATCGGCGTCGACCTCTCCTTCGTCTGGCACCGCCCGACAAGCCGATGCCGCTCGTGCTCGAAGTCCGGACGGTTCGCGACCGGCGTCCGTAATCCGAGTGATGCTTCCCACGTTCCTCCTCGCGGCAGTCCTCAACGGCACGGTCATGCTTCATCCACAGTCTGGTGCCGGCGAGCCGGTCGGCGGCGCGCTCGTGGAGCTCTTGCAGGACCAGACGACGGTCGCGACCGCGACGTCGGCGACCGACGGGACGTTCTCCATCCCTGACCTCGTAACGGGAACGTATTCGATTCGACTCTCTTCGGATCACACGGAAACAAGGGGCACGATCGTCGTTCACGATGACGGCGCTCCGCGGACGTTCTACGTCTTCGATGCCCCGTGCGGCGCGATCTTCGGCCGCGTCGACGACGCGGTTACCGGGCTCGGAGTACCGCACGCCAGCGTCGATATCCTCGGCAGTTCCGGCACCGACGCAAACGGCGACTACTTCATCTCGTTCGGCTGTGAGAAGTTCAGCGGCTACAAGTTCAGCGGCACGTCGGGAGTGAACGTGACCGCACGACACTACAGGAACCTTTCGTATTACTTCCGGAGCGAACACGTCGATGGTTTCGCCGGAAACGTGCTGGACTTCGACCTTCAGCCGCTCGCCACCCCACCTCCTCGGGATAGACTTCCGCGTCGATGACACGCGACGAAATCGCCGCCAAGCTGGTGCAGCTCGTACGGCAGGAGAAAGACATCCCCGACGACAAGCTGACGCCGGAGACGGTGCTGACCGAGGCGGGGATCGACTCACTCGACGCGCTGACGATCCTCTTCTCGATCGAGGAGGAGTTCAAGATCTCGATCCCCGACGACCGCGCGAAGGCGATCAGAACGTTCGGCGACATGATCGACGTCGTGGAGTCGCTCACCGCCGCATCGTGAGACGCGTCGCGATCACTGGGTTCGGCATCGTTTCGCCGTTCGGCCGCGGGAAGGCGGCTGCGGTCGAGGCACTGAAAGCCGGCCGCAGCGGGATCAGACGGATCGAGTCGATCGACACCTCGACGCTGAACTGCCGGATCGGCGGCGAGGTGCCGGCGGAGGCGCACGAGGGGCTGCATCGCGGGAACGATCGCTTCACGCGCTTCGCGCTCGTCGCGGCCGAGGAGGCGGCGGAACAGGCGAACTTCGCGAACAGCGGCGTCGAGCCCGAGCGCGTCGCCGCGAACATCGGCACAGGCCTCGGCGGATGCGAGACGCTCGATGCCGGCTACAAGCGGATGTACGGCCAGAATCAGCCGCGCATCCCGCCGGCGTCGATTGCGATGTCGATGTACAACGCGGCGACGAGCGCGGTGGCGACGAGGTTCGGCGCGAAGGGGGCGGCGTACGCCGTCGTCTCGGCGTGTGCCTCGAGCGCGCACGCGATCGGCCTCGCCTATCAGACGATCAAGTCGGGCGCGGCGGACGCGGCGTTCGCCGGCGGCGCGGACGCCCCCCTCACCCTCGGGATCATTCGCGCGTGGGAGTCGATGCGTGTGTTGTCGGTCGACAACGAGCATCCGGCGCGCGCCTGTCGCCCCTTTTCGGCCGATCGCAACGGTCTCGTGCTCGCCGAGGGGGCGGCGCTATTCGTGCTGGAAGCGTGGGAGAACGCGGAACGCCGCGGACAGCCGATCGTCGGCGAGATCGTCGGATTCGGTGCGACGAGCGACGCCGGCCACATCACCGATCCCTCGTCGGACGGCGCGGCGCGGGCGATGCGGCTGGCGCTGCGCGATGCGAATGCAGCCGCCGAGGAAGTCGGGTACATCAACGCGCACGGAACGGCGACGAAGGCGAACGACGTGACGGAGACGCGGGCGATCAAGGAAGTGTTCGGGATGAACGTGCCGGCCAGCTCGACGAAGTCAATGCACGGCCACGCGATGGGCGCTTCCGGCGCGATCGAGATCGCCTGCTCGCTCGCGGCACTGCGCGAGGGGTTCCTCCCGCCGACGATCAATCTCGATAGCCCCGACCCCGAGTGTGACTTAGATTACGTGCCGCAGCATGCGCGCGAAGCGACGGTTCGGTTGTTTCTGTCGAACTCGTTCGGATTCGGCGGGATGAACGCGGTGGTCGCGGTACGGACCTTGCTAACTGAGCTGTAAGGCGGAGGAGTTTGTGATCGTCGAAAAGAAGCACCTGGAAAATTTCACGATTCTGTATGTCGAGGGCCTCATCAAGCTCGGCGAAAGCGCGGAGTTCTTCTCCTCGGCGCTCGAGAACGTGCTGAAGAACGACAGCGGGAACGTGATCATCGATTTCACGAAAATCGACTACATCGACTCCACCGGGATTGGTGAGCTGGTCGGATATCTCGGCAAGTTCTCCACGCAGAACCGCAAGCTGATCCTCGTCAACCCCTCCGAGCGGATCCAGAAGCTGCTCAAGCTCGCCAAGCTCGATGCGGTGTTCAAGATCTACAACACGGAAGAGGAAGCGGTGGCATCCGAGAGCGGAGCGGCAGCGGCGAGATAGGTTCAGAGTGGCATAGGTGCATAGGTTCAGAGGGGGCAATCTCTCTCTGCAACTGTGCAACTATGCGGCTGTGCAACTGGCTTCCGTCTACCGCGGCGCGCAAATCGAATCCTTCCACACCGGCTCGATCGCGGTGGTCGACGCGTTGGGGCGTCTCCTCGCCTACACCGGCGATCCGGGGCTGCACACGTACCTGCGCTCCGCGGCGAAGCCGTTCCAGGGGATTCCGTTGCTCGAATACGGCGGAATCCACGAGTACGAGTTGACGGGCGAAGAGATCGCGCTGACGTGCGCGTCGCATGCCGGCGAACCGGCGCACGTGTCGACGGCGGCGGCGTTGTTGCGCAAGGGCGAATTCGACGAGGACGACCTGCTCTGCGGCGCGCACTGGCCGTACGACGAGAAATCGGCGAACGATCTCCGCGTCGCGGGCGAGCGGCCGTCGCCGCTGCACAACAACTGCTCCGGCAAGCACGCCGGAATGCTACTGGCGACGCGGCTGATGGACGCGCCTTCGTCCCGCTACATCGATCCCGATCATCCGGCGCAGGTGCTGATGCGCTCGACGGTCGCGGAGTTCACCGGTCTGGAGGCGGACGACATCCCGATCGCGGTCGACGGCTGCGGCGTCCCGACGTTCTATCTCTCGCTCCACCGCACGGCATACGCGTACGCGCGGCTGATGGCGTCGAGCGAGGGCCCGGCCGCTCCCGGAGCGCTGGAGCGTTACGCCGGGAGTGCGTCGCACGTCGTAGAAGCGATGACGACCTTCCCCTACTACGTCGCCGGCGGCGGCTCGATCACGACACCTCTCATGGAAGCCTTCGGCGGCGAGGTCCTCGGTAAGGAAGGCGCCGAAGGGTTCTACGCGATGGCGGTCTCGCCGTCGCTCCACGGCGAGTTTTCGGACCGGCTGAAGGTGCCGGAGGACGTCGCGATCGGGATCGCGATCAAGGTGCACGACGGCGGCTCCGACCGCGCCCGCTACCCCGCCATCATCCGGACGCTGGAGGCCCTCGGCATCGACGTCTCCGCCCGCCGCACGCTCCAGAAGTATCGTGACTGGGAGATCCGCAATCACGCAGGAACGCTCGTAGGCGACGTTCGTGCAGAATTCGATTTGGAGTTCGTATGAAAAGACTGGTACTGCTCTCTGCGCTCTGCGCTCTGCCATTCCTCGCCTGCCGCTCGACCGTGGGCGTGTCGCGCACCGTGGGCGGCTTCGCCGAGGTCGCGCCGACGGTGGCGCAGGAGATGATCGTCGACTCGAACCAGATCGTGGTCATCGACATACGGCCGCCGAACGAGTTCAACGGGCCGAAGGGACACATCGCTGGCGCATTGAACGCTCCGATGGACACCATCGAGCGCCAGCTGCCGGAGCTGCTCCCCTACACGAACGAGACGGTTCTCGTGTACGGCGACACGTCGACGGACGGCGCGCTCGCCGCGAAACTGCTGACAGTCGCGGGGTTCAGGAACGTCGTACACATCGGCGGCGGGCTGCAGGCCTGGATTGAACGCGGCTACCCCACTGTTAACGCGCGCTGAGATGAAGAAGCTTTCGTTATTCGCGATCTCACTGTTCGTGTGCGCGGGCGCGTTCGCCGCTCCCGCCGACCTCGCCGCGCTGAAGGCGTACGCCAAGAAGGCGTCGCTCAAGTGTCCCGACACGACGATCACGCTCGAGCCGATCCCGCATCAGGGTCCGCTGAACTTTCAGCTCTACGAGCTGTTCGTGAAGTCGGCTGAGGAGAGCTGCCAGGAGCACAAGTACCTCCTCTACTCGCCGGGCTCGCAGCAGGTGCTGATCGGAACGATCTTCCAGATCCCGGAGGACAACCGCCCGGTGGCCAACCGCCTCGCGGAGCAGGCCACGCAGCTGCTGCACGAACCGGTCACGGCGAGCGTCTCGCCGTTCCCCCTCGCTGACGGCCTCAAGGCGGTCACGCTGACGAAGCAGACGCCGTTCGGCCCGTTCGGCTATCACGGCTACCTCGACGCGTCGGAGCGTTTCATGATGGTGGCGCGCCGCGGCAAGGTCGGCGTCGATCCTGGCAAGTCGCTCAAGGAAGCCCTCGGCGTGGAGCACGCGGTCAGCCGTGGGAACCCGCTCGCGAAGGTGGAGATCCTCGAGCTGTCGGACTTCCAGTGCCCCACCTGCGCAAAAATGCACAGCCAGGTCGAGCCGCTCATCGGCAAGCACCTCTCAAAGGTGCACTACCTCCGCCTCGACCTCCCGCTGTTCGAGCACCACGAGTGGTCGATCTACGCCGCCCTCGGCGCGCATGCAATCCACAAGGTGGCGCCGGCGATGTACTGGGAGTACGCCGACTTCATCTTCAAGAATCAGGAAGAGATCTCGAAGCAGCCGTTCGACAAGGTGCTGCAGAACTTCTGCGAAGACCACGACATCGCCTGGGCGAAGATCCTCCCGCTCTACAAGTCGAACGAAGAGCGGGCCGCGATCCTCGACGGCGTCTCGCGCGCGTTCGACAACGGCCTGAACTCCACGCCGACGTTCATCATCAACGGACAGATGATGGGCCACGGCAAGGAAGGCAGCGTCGTGCTGGACGCGATCAAAGCAGCACTCAAATAGCTCAGAACCCGAAGCTGGTGACTTCCGCCTTCGTTGCTTCGACCGTGATCTTCGGGAGGAGCAGCGAGACGCGTACGCCGGCGGTGTAGCGAGTGACGTTCGAACGGTCGGCGAGCGAGCGCGTGACGGTGGAGACGGTCACGGAGCCGCTGGCGTTGTCGCGCTGCCGGCCGATCGCGCCGTACG
>DASXIH010000034.1:0-3092 GCA_036498125.1 Thermoanaerobaculia bacterium | reverse complement strand
AGCGCAGCATGGACGGTCCGGATGGTACCCCGAAACTTTCACGTGAAATGCAAGCGTTTTTGGTGCTTGTAAACGACTGATTCAAAAGGTCAATTTACGATTGACAGCAGCCGTGCGCAGCCGTTCCTGTGCAATGATCGTTCAGCCGTGACGATTGCCGACTTCTTACAACGCGAGATCGAGCTCGGGAGTTTCCCGGGTGCTTCGTGGGCGGTGGGTTCCAGCCGCGGAATCGACCAAACCGGCGCTGTGGGGCATTCCGTGGCGGTCCCGCTCCGCATCCCGGCGACGGTCGACACGATCTACGACTGCGCCTCGATCACGAAGCCGCTCGTGACGACGACGCTGGCGCTGGAGCTGTTTCCGCTCGATCACCGGATTCATGGATACAGCGTCTTCGAATTGCTCACCCACACGACGGGCTTGCGCGCGTGGCTGCCGTTGTACACGTTCGATGATCCGCTGCGCGCGATTCTGGATCACGGTCCGGAGTGTGAGCGAGGATCGCGCGTCATCTACTCCGATCTCAACTTCATTCTTCTATGGATGGCGATCGAGAACTACGACGAGCTCGCGCGTACGCGTCTCGGTGCGCGCCTCCGGCCGCACGCGTCGCTGAAGCCGCGCATCGCCGCGACGGAGTGGGGCAACTGGTGGGAGATGAAGATGTGCGGAACGCGTCTGCGCGATGGCCTCATTTGGGGCGAGACGCACGACGGCAACTCGCACGTCCTCGGCCACGGCTGCGCCGGAAACGCGGGCCTCTTCGCAACGGCAACCGAAGTCTTCGAGATGACCCGCACCGTCCTCCGTCTGACGCCCCCGGTACGGAACGAGACCGCGGATTTGAACGACGCCCGCGGCCTCGGATGGCAGATGGGCACCGGCAGCGCGATGACGGAGATGCTCTCCCCCGGCAACTTCGGTCACACCGGCTTCACCGGCACCTCCGTGTGGATCGACCCCGCGCGCGACAAGATCATGGTGCTCCTCACCAACCGCGTCCACCCCATCGCCGCCCCAAACTCGATACTGAGGATTCGGGGCGAGTTTCATCGGCTGGCGTTAGCGGAATAGCCCGTACCGATGCGCGACGATCATCAGCGCGGCGAGGATGAACATCGCGATGGCTTCGGCGATGACGCAGCCGGGGACGACGGAGCCGCCGAAGATGATGGCCTGGCCGTGTGCGAGCGGTTTCTTCGCGAAGATCATCGCCACTCCGACCGCCACGAAGAGCACGACGCCGACTGATACGAGAAGGGTCATCGTTCGGCAGTGCGCGCCCACATTGCCCAGACGCTGTTTGGGGACCAGCTGGCGGCGCGGGTGCGGAGGAGGTGGGCGGCGGTGGGGTCGCCGGAGGCGTCGGCGAGGGTGGCGAACATCCAGAGGGTTTCGGCGAGGAGGGGGTCGGGGTCGGTGTAGTCGTCGCGGAAGCGGGTCTCGAGGAGCTCGACGTTGTCGCGGTAGACGCGCAGGGACTCTTCGCGCAGGCCCATCTTCAGGAGGATGTACGCGAGGCCGAGGGCTTGGAACTCCTGGATCTGGGGATGGAGCGCGATGGTCTCTTCCATCAGGCGCCGCGCTTCGGGGAGGTCGCGGCCGAGGTGCGCGAGGGAGAGGGCGATGCCTTCGCGCGCGGCGGGATCGTCGGATTGCCGGTACGCCACGATCGCGTCGTCGAAGCGTCCGAGGAGCTTGAGCGCTTCGGCGCGGTGCAATGGATCTTGTGCAGCGGAGACGACGGCTTCTTCGTAGCGATGCTGTTGAATCAGTTGTTGTGCGCTCGTCGCCGGCTTTTGCGCCCGCATGTAGACGAGGAGAAAGACGATCACCACGACGGTGATGATCAGTGTCGCGGCGGCGATGGTTTCACCTGCGGCTGCGGGACGGGCTGCGCCGGTTGCGCCTGCGGCGCCGGTTGCGGCGGGGGTGCCGGCGCGACGGCGCCCGGCTCGGTGATGAACGTCTGCATCACTTTTCCGTGACCATCATATTGATACTTCAGGTCGGGCATCGGCGCCTGCTGCGTGTCGGTCTTCTGGTTCGCGACGTCCGCAATCTCGCTGAGCGAGATCGCGGGGCCGCTCGACACGGCGCTGTTGCGCGCGGTCACGAACGAATGCAGCGCCGCAAGGATCAGGAAGATGACCATGGCGACGAGCGCAACCACGATTCCCTGACGCCGCCGCGCGTAATCGAGCACCGTACCGGCGGCCGAGAGCTTCTTCGTATGGAACACCTGCTCGATCGCCGCCTGCGTATCGATCTTCTCGCCGGTGACGGGATCGGCGCCGCAGTACGGGCAGAGACGCGCCTGGTCGTCGATGGAATGCTTGCAGGCGACACAGGACTTCATCGCGGCCGGAATTGTAGTGCGGTCATGAACGTCGACGGCACCGGCGTTCCGTTCTCCGTTGCCGGTTTGAAGCGCCACTCCTGGACGGCCGCCAGCAGCCGCGGCGTCGCGCCGGGCAGCGGCTGGATGACGTTGACTCCGTGAACGCGTCCGTCGGGACCGATCGTCAATAGAAGCCGCGCGCTCGCGTAGCCGCGGACGCCGATGTCCGGCAGGCCCTGGTACTCCGGGACCGGCGGCGTGCGCAGCGCCGCCCGCCGGACGGCGGGATTGCCCGAGTAGGACGACGTCATGGGCCGCGGCAACGGATTGCCGTACGCGTTCCCCTGAATCGTCATCGGATCGACGATTGCCGACACTTTCTTTCGCGACGCCTCGGCCGCCGCTTTTTTCGCCATCTGCGAGTACTCCACCGATGACGCGGCGGTGGCGTCGGTGCGGTCGGTCTGGTTCGCGAGTCCCTCGGCCGTGTCGGACGCCGGCGCACTCGTCACCGGCTGGCCGGGCGACGGCGGCGCCGGTCCGTTGTCGGGAACGAGGGCCACGTTCGATCGCTGCTGCGAGGTTGCGGGGCCGCTCGGCGCGGGCACCTGCTCCGTCGACGTCACGGGCGGCGGGTTCTTGCCGTGGACGTGCGAGCCGATGAAGAAGAGCGCGATGACCATCAGCAAGGCGCCGGCGCCGCCGAGGGCGTATTTGCGGAGCTTCGATTCGTCGGTAGGCGGTTTGT
>DASXIH010000033.1:0-15474 GCA_036498125.1 Thermoanaerobaculia bacterium | reverse complement strand
GCTCGCCGAAGAACTGCACGAGGCCGGCGATCACCGGGATCGAGATCGCGGAGATGAGCGCCATCGTGCGGTCGATCCGCATCATCATCGCGAAGGCGCCGAAGACGACCAGGAGCGATGAGGCGGAGTGCATCACCGCTGGGCCGATCAGCATGCGGACCGAGGAGAGGTCGTTCGTCGCGCGCGACATCAGGTCGCCCGTCCGCTGCTCGTGGTAGTACTTCAACGGCAGCTTCTGCAGGTGCGCGTAGAAGTCGTTGCGCATGTCGTACTCGATGTGGCGCGACGCTCCGATGAGGATCCACCGCTGCGCGTAGAGAAACGCCCCCTCGATCGCCGCCGCTCCGACGAAGAGGAGTCCGTACTTCACCAGCGCCGACCGCGAGGCGGTCTGCGACAGAACGTCGACCGCGTTGCCGACGATCGCCGGCTTCAGCAGCGAGAACGCGGCCGAGCCGACGACGCAGAGGAAGCCGGTGAGCAGGGAACGCTTATAGCGGGCAAAGTAGGAGAGCAGTCGCCGGGCGGGGGACATCGGCCGTGAATTCTATTCGCGCAACGGAATCCGTCGAATCTCCATCAGCGTGATCCGCAGGACCGATCCGAGGGTGAAGCCCTGCGGAAAGGCGTGCGGGATGCGGACGCCGGCGCCGACGAGCTCGAGAAAATCGACCGGCGGCTTGCGGCGGCCGAGGATGTGGCAGAGCTTGCGCGGGAGGTCTTCGCGGTCATCGGCATTGAGGTGCAGCGGCTGGAGGTAGTAGCCGAAATGCATCGTGCGTAGCGCGGGCGCACCCCCCGCAAATTCAGGAAGCGTGACACTTAGCGTCAGCGCGCCGAAGATCCAGTTGAGCTGTGCAAACTCGCCGCGCCAGTGGTCTTCTTCGCTTTCGGATAGATGTTCGAGACGCACGTCGCGATTATGGCTGCTTCATCTTCTGGAGTCCCGCCGCGATCTCGTCCATCTTCGCCTGATGGAAGCGGTTCAGGGCGACCTGGAGGTCGGCGTCGCCTTCCGGAATCTCCTCCGTGTAGACCTTCTTGAGCGCGCCGGCGAGGTAGACCTTCGTCTCGAACCGCCACTTCGGCCGCGGAAAGAACTCGGTCTGGATCGTCAGCTTCTTCGCGCCGACGTCGAAGGCGTCGAGGCGGCCCATGGGTGGGTTGGCGGGCTCACTCATCGATCCCGTCGCACGCTGCGGCGGCACTTCGCCTCGGCGCGCTGCTCGATCTGGCGCACCCGCTCTCGGGAGAGGCCGAGGATCTCGCCGATGTCGCGGAGCGTGAGCTCGTCGTCCTGCAGGATGCCGTAGCGGAGCTTGACGATCGTCTTCTCTTCGAGCGTCAGCTCTTCGATCGTCTGCTGCACGGCGGCTCGGCGGCGGAGCGCCTGGAGGTGCTCCATCCGGCTCCGCACGATGTCCGAGGTCATCCCTTCCGAGAGGTCGCCCAGCTCGTACCAGAAGCGCGGCCACGCCTTCGAGTTCGGGTTCGTGTAGAGCAGCAGGACCGCGAGCTCGCTCTCGGTGATCTCGAGCTTCTCGCAGACCTTCGCCGTCCCGGTGGCGAGGACGCGCGCAACGTTCTCCCGCTCGCGGTTGAGGAAGTTCGCGACCTCGGTCACCGTCTTCGGGATGTTGTCGCTGACGCCGTGGCGCAGCGTCAGAACGAGACGTTCTTTCGGCGAGAGCACCGACATCTGCGCCAGCAGCTCCTGCCGGCGCGACTGCACCTGCATCTCGTCTTCGGCCGACGGGATGGTCGTCTGTTCGATCATCTCGCCGAGCTCCGTGTGCGAGTCGTCGTCGAGCTCCGTGGAGAGGGAGAAGTTGTCGCTGTTCGCCTGCAACAGCGTCTGCACTTCCTTGACGGAGACGCCGAGCGACAGCGCCAGCTCCTCCGGCGTCGGAATGTGGTTGTTGTCGTTCATCGCCGCCGCGATCGCCTTGTCGAGGCGGTACATCAGGTTGGCGCGCTTCGGCGGGAGGCGGAACGCCCCTCCCTGCTCGCTCAGGGCGTGCAGGATTGCCTGGCGGATCCACCAGACGGCGTAGGTGATGAATTTGACGTTCTTGTCGGGGTCGTACTTCTTCGCGGCGTGGATCAGGCCGATGTTGCCTTCGTTGATCAGATCGAGGAAGTGGACGTGCGCATTGCGGTAGCGCTTCGCGTACGACACCACGAACCGTAGATTCGCGCGGACCAGCTCCTCGAGCGCCGCTTTGTCGTTCTCTTCCTGAACGCGCTTTCCCAGCTCACGTTCGCGTTCCGGCGTGAGCCGTGGGACTTGTGAGATCTCCTGAAGATAGTGATTGAGGAGATCGTACGACTCGTCGCGTTCTTCGTACCGGGCCATGTTGGATCGAGAGAACGGGATTCTACTCGAATCGGTCCTCGGTCCTCAGTCCTCGGTCCTCGGAAGAGAGAACCCCTCCGAGGACTGCGGACCGAGGACCGAGGACTCTCTTACCCCTGTGGAGGCGGCGGTGGGTTGAACGGCTCCGGCGTCGTGTGTCCGCGGTGGCAGGTGCCGCATGTGACGGTCGGCGGCGCGTCATTGCCGTGCGGCAACTTGGAGATGTAGTTGCCGTTGATGTCGCGGACCATCTTCATCATCTCCCGCGCGACCTTCTTCTCCGGCTTCGCGTCGGAGGCGAAGTCGAACTGCGGGCGCGGGTCGGTCGTCGTCTGCACGTGACAGTGCTCGCAGCGCGTGCCGAGCGCGCGGGCGTAGCCGCGCATCGTCGCGATCAGCTCATCGTGCGTGATGTTCGGCGAGAGAACCTGCAGGTTGTGGAACTCGAGATTGTCGGCCTTCGCCGGCATTGCCTTCTGCTGGGCGATGGCGGCGCAACCACAGATCAAGAGGACGATCACGACGATGATCGATACCGAGGCGAAACGGCGCATGGGCAGCTCTCCTCACTTTGTTCCGAGCCTCGCAAAAGAGTTCGGCTCGTTGATGTGAGCGAGCATCTTATCCGCATCGATGACGGCGCGGACAACGACCGTGTCCGAATGGTCGTGCGTCGCCAGCATGAACTCGACACGGTTGTCGTCCACCGGCTTGGCGAGGATGTACGTGAACTCCCCGTTTTTCCTCGAGCGCGCCTGCACCAGCGGGCGGAAGCCGGCCCCGGCAGCCTTGCGGATCGTCGCCGTCAGGTCGTCGTAGTCGATCGCGCCGCGGCTCTGCCCTTCGAACGTCGCGAGCTGGAAGTCGTAGACGCCGTCCGGATGGATGATCCAGACCGCGAACCGAGCGAGGCCGAGGAGCGGGACATAGGTCGGATGCATCTGGGTGCGCGTTTCGACGGCACGCACGACGTCTTTGAAGCCGGCGTGCAGCGGGAGCGCGGCGAGGAGGACGAGCGAGAGGAGAGCGATGCGCTTATTCATGGCTCCCCCGCTCCCGCTCCTTCTCCTTCGACTTGCTGATGTGCGGGATCCCGAACTCGCCCTGGAGAGAGGCGAGCTTGTCGAGGTCGATGTTGCCGACGAGGTTGACGAGCGTCAGCTCGCGCGGCTCGGCGTCGATGATCAGCAGGCCTGCCACGTTGTCGCCTCGCATGTCGACGTAGATGTCGACGTTCTCTTTGATCTTGCTGCGGACGGTGACCATCGGCTGCCAGTTGGTCCCGAGCTGGGCGCGGACCTTCTCGACGACGCTGCGGTCGTACTCGCCCTCGCGTTCGAACTCGTAGCTGTGGACGTAGATGCCGGTGAGCGACTTGATGAGGTCCCGCGCCTGGCGCTCGTCGGAATCGTGTTCGTTGAGGAACTTCGCGGCGAGACGGAGCATCGGACCGTCGAGCGTGACGTCGGTCGATTCGCTGGCGCGCTCGGCGAGCGCGGGAAAGTCGAGGTTCAGGCGCTGCGCGTGAAGCGGCGCGGCGAGTGCGGCGAGGAAGACAATCAGTGTGATCTTGCGCATGGTGGATTCCCTTTCAATGCGAGCCGATTTCGTAAACGTGTTGTTGTGCGGTACGGACTTTCGAGCTGGCGATGTGCAGCGCGATGAGCACCTCTTCGCGCGCCCTCTCCCCGTCGCGACGCTCGATCGCCTTCTGCGCCCCCCAGCCGCCCGCGATGGCGGTGAGCAGGAGGCCCGCGGCGATGGCGCGCCAGGGGTTGCGCCGCTTCTGTGTGGCGCCGGCAATCCTGCCGGCGTCGTCGATACGCTGCATGACTCGTTCGGCAAATCCGTCCGGAGCGGACTGCGTGGCGAGGGCGCGTTTCAGGTCGTCTTCGAGGGTGTGCATCAGTGGTCTCCCAGCTTCTTACGCAGCGCGGCCAGCGCGCGGTGCAGGTGGCTCTTCACGGTGTTTACCGGCATGCCGACGATGCGGCAGATTTCCGATGGGTCGAGGTCTTCCTGATAGCGGAGCGCGACGATGATCCGCTGATGCTCCGGCAGCCCGGCGATCAGCTTCCGGAGCTTTCTATCGAGTAAGGGATCGGGCGCGTGCGTCTTCGCGGCGACCTCCCCGATGTCGTCGAACGAGACGAGCCGCATCCGGGCGCGCCGCATGCCGTCGATGCACCGCCGCGACGTCACCTGCCTCAACCAGAACAGCAGATGCGCGTCGCTCTCGATCTCGCCGAGGGAGCGGTAAAGCTGCAGGAAGACATCCTGCGCGATCTCCTCGGCGCGCGTCCGGTCGTCGAAGAAGTGCAGCGCGATGCTGAACACCATCCCCTCATGCCGGCCGATCAGCTCCGCAAACGCGTCGTGGTCGCCGCTACGGGCCCGTTCCAGCGGGGTTTCGGCCGCGGCCAGCGAGAGAGCGCTCATCTGAGGGCTCTATACGGAGAAATGCGGGGAAAGGGTGCAGGAGGTTGCGGGGCTGTGCGAAGACGGCCCTACCACCCGATCCCGTAGTCTTCGCCGTGGTTGCTGCTGCCGCCCCACATGGTGCCGTGGGCGAAGTCGAAGAGGATGGCGTTGATCGGGCCGGAGGTGCGTTCTTCGTACGTGGCGGTGTAGCCCATCCGCCGCAGCTCGGAGCGGACGTAGGGCGGGGTCTGGTCGTTGAGGAGGATCTTGCCGGGCTCGATGTCGTGGTTGCCGAAGGAGCTGCGCATCTGGAAGGTGTTGAAGTTCGGCGCCTCGGTCGCTTCCTGGACGGTGAAGCCGAATTCGACGACGTCGAGGAAGAACTGGATCAGGTTCTGGTCCTGGCTGTCGCCTCCCTGGACCGAGAAGCAGAGAAACGGCTTGCCGTTCTTCAGCGCTAGCGTCGGCGTGAGGGTGACGCGCGGGTGTTTCCCCGGCGCGATGACGTTGAACGGATTCTCCGCGGGGTCGAGGACGAAGCTCTGGGCGCGCTGGGAGAGCCCGACGCCGCTGTGTCCCGCGATGACGGCGGGCGGCCACCCGCCACTCGGCGTCACGCTCACCACCCACCCCTCGGTGTCCGCCGCTTCGACGGACGTGGTGCCGGCGTAGAACGATGAGGTATCGAACAGCGACGCGCTCGTCGACGCCGCGGCCGCGCGCGCCGGCTTGTTCGCGGTCTTCGGCCAGTTCTGCAGCAGCTCGAGGAACGGGTTGGTGTCGCGCTGGTACGGGTACGGATCGCCCGCGGTCTGGTTCGGATCGTTGTGGGCCGGGTTGATCAGCTTCGCCCGCTCGCGCGCGTAGTCCTTCGACATCAGGCCGAGGATCGGCGAAGGAGGCGTGGCGTAGATGTCGCCGTAGTAGAAGTCGCGGTCGGCGAACGCGAGGCTCATCGCCTGGTAGACGGTGTTGATGTAGCGCGAGGTGTTGAAGCCCATCGACTTTAGGTCGAAGTTCTCGAGGATGTTGAGCGTCGCGAGCATCGCCGGTCCTTGCGTCCACTCGCGGAGCTTGTAGACGTCGACGCCGCGGTAGTTCGTGGAGAGAGGCTCCTCGATGTGGACCTTCCAGTTCGCGAGATCGGCCTCGGTGATGAGGCCTCCCTGCTCCTGGACGCCGCGCGCGATCTCCTTCGCGATGTCGCCTTTGTAGAAGCGGTCGTATGCGGCGTAGATCGCTTCCTTGCGCGACTTCCCTTTCTTCAGCGCCTGTTGCTCCGCGTCGACAAGCTTGCGGAGCATGGCCGCGAGATCAGGCTGGCGGAACATCTCGCCCGGTTCGGGAGCTTCGCGGGTGCCGCGGCCTTGGTTCTGTGTGGCGCCGAGATGCGGCAGCATCACGGCTTTCGAATACGGCCACTGTTTGATGCGGGCCTTCTCTCTTTCGAAGATATTCGCGGCTTGCGCTTCGATGGCGTAGCCGTCCGCCATCTCGATCGCGGGGGCGAGGTCCTCTTTCAGCGAGAGCTTCCCGTACTCGGCGATCATCGTGATGATGCCGCCGGGCGTTCCCGGCGTGACGGCGGCGAGGGGGCCGTATTCGGGCGGGTACTTGTAGCCTTTGCTCTTGTAGAACTCCGGCGTCGCGCCGGTCGGAGCGACGCCGAGGGCGTTGATGCCGATGACTTTCTTCTGATGCGGATCGTAGATGAGCGCCTGCGTCTCGCCGCCCCACGAGAGCGTGTCCCACATCGTGCAGGTCGCCGCGATCATGGCGGCCGCGGCGTCGACTGCGTTTCCGCCCCGCTCGAAGATCATCGCGCCGGCCGTCGCCGCCATCGGCTTGCCCGTGACCGCCATCCAGTGGCTGCCGTGCAGCGGTGGCTTTTCGGTGCGCACCTGCGCGGCGAGAGGGAGCGCGGCGACGGCGAGAACGAGCGCTGCGAGCAGGCGGTTTCTCATGCGCGCGAGTCTAAGCCAGTTGCTACACCGGACGCGCTTCCTCGGCCTCCTGCCAGATCTCGGTGCGGTGGCTCTCGGAAAGGGCGAAGGTGCCGACGAGGAACGTCAGCAGCGCGACTCCGATCGGCCAGTAGAGGCCGGCGAAGTTGTTGTGCGTCTTCAGAACGATGTAGGTAGCAAGGAGCGGCAGCGTGCCGCCGAACCAGCCGTTGCCGAGGTGGTACGGGAGGGAGAATGACGTGTAGCGGATCTTCGCTGGGAACGACTCGATGAGGAACGCCGCGATCGGGCCGTACACCATCGTCACGTAGAGGACCTGGACGAACACGAGCAGCGTGAGCATCACCATGTTCGGGTGCTTCGGGTCGGGCGACGAGTGGACCATCGCGTGGTAGATCGGGAGATAGGTGATCGCCGCGATGAGATTGCCGGCCATCATGACCTTGAGGCGGCCGATGCGGTCGGAGAGCGCGCCGAAGATGGTGAAGAACGGCATCGCGAGAAAGACGGCGATCGCGACGATGATCGACGACTGCGCGAGGCTGATCTTCATGATGCTCTGCATGAACGAGAGCGCGTAGAACTGGCCCGTGTACCAGACCACGCCCTGCCCGGCGGTGGCGCCGAGGAGGACGAGCAGGACGATCCGGAAGTTCGCCCAGTTGCCGAACGACTCTTTGAGCGGCGCAGCTGACGTCTTGCCCTGGCTCTTGAGCGCGGCGTAGAGCGGCGACTCGGAGAGCTTCATCCGGATGTAGAACGACATCGCCACGAGGACGATCGACAGCAGGAACGGAATGCGCCAGCCCCACGCCTTGAAGTCCGCTTCCGACATCATTCCTTTGACGCCGAGGACGACGAGCAGCGAGACGAACAGGCCGAGCGTCGCAGTGATCTGGATGAAGCTCGTGTAGAAGCCGCGTTTGTTGTCGGGCACGTGCTCGGCGACGTACACCGCCGCGCCGCCGTATTCGCCGCCGAGGGCGAGACCCTGCAGGAGGCGCAGCATCACGACGATGGTCGGCGCGAGAAAGCCGATCGTCGCATACGTCGGAATGCATCCGAGGAGAAACGTCGAGAGGCCCATGATCGAGAGGGTGACCATGAAGGCGTACTTGCGGCCGATGAGGTCTCCGACGCGGCCGAAGACGAGGGCGCCGAACGGCCGGACGACGAAGCCGGTGGCGAAGAGCGCCCAATATTTGATGAGGTCCCAGGTGGGGTCTTTCCCAGGGAAGAGAAGGGCCGACATCACCGTGGCGAGACTTCCGAAGATGTAGAAGTCGTACCACTCGATCATCGTGCCGAGGCTGGAGGCAAAGATGATGCGTTTGATCGGGTATTCCGCTCGGGCAGGGCTCGCGGGCATCGACCTCTCCTCAACTCGATTTGCGGGGGTGGACGAATTTTATACAGAATCGAGCGTGGCCGAGGAACGGATCGCATCCGTCGCGATGCTCAGGATCACCTCCGAGAGCGCGGAGGAGACCGACGACCTGCTCGCGGTGGAGGAGCCGCTGGAGATCCGCGTCGCCTGGCGCGCGAACGGCGAACTGCGCGAGAAGCCGATCTCGGTCACGATGCGAACGCCGGGCGACGACTTCGATCTCGCGGCCGGATTTCTCTTCACCGAGGCCGTCATCGGCTCCGGCGCGGAGATCGAGAGCATCCGGCAATGGGGCTCACCGAACGTAGTGCGGGTCTCCCTCGCGGAAGGGGCGTCGATCGACGCGTCGAAGCTCGATCGTCATTTCTATACGACGTCGAGCTGCGGCGTCTGCGGGAAGACGTCGATCGATGCGGTTCGGGTGATCCGGTGTGGCGTCCCAGGACCGTCCACCCGGATCAGCCAGGCGCTCGTGAATCGGCTGCCGGAGCTCCTCGGAGAACGGCAGTCGGCGTTCCGCGCGACCGGCGGACTTCACGGCGCGGCGCTATTCCGGCCGAACGGAGAGCTGCTTCGCGTTCGTGAGGACATCGGCCGCCACAACGCGGTCGACAAGGCGATCGGGTCGCTCGTGCGCGAAGAGCCGGAATCGCTCGCGGGCGCGATCCTGATGGTCAGCAGCCGCGCGAGCTTCGAGCTGGCGCAGAAAGCGATCGTCGCGGGAATCGGGGTCCTCGCATCGGTCGGCGCTCCCTCCACACTCGCCGTCGACGCGGCCCGCGAATTCGGCCTCACGCTCCTCGGCTTCGTCCGCGACGGACGTTTCAACGTCTACGCCGGCGAGGTCGAGCGCAACCTTCCGTAGCGGAGGTCGTAACACCGTTTCCATGCTATCGATCTCGGGTCTCGAGAAAACTTACGCGAACGGCGTTCGCGCGCTGCAAGGAGTGTCGCTCGAAATCCGTCCGGGACTGTTCGGCCTTCTCGGTCCGAACGGCGCCGGGAAGTCGACGCTGATGCGGACGATCGCCGCGCTCCAGGAGCCGGACGCCGGATCGATTCATCTCGACGGCATCGACGTTCTCGCGCAACCCGACGAGCTGCGCCGCAGGCTCGGATATCTCCCGCAGGACTTCGGCGTCTACCCCGGCATCTCCGCAGTGGCGCTGCTCGATCACATCGCGGTGCTCAAAGGGATCACGGACAAGCACGAGCGCACCGAACAGGTCGCCGCGGTGCTGCAGCTCGCGAATTTGTATGAGAAGCGGAAGAACGCCGTGAGCACGTATTCGGGCGGGATGAAGCAGCGGTTCGGGATCGCGCAGGCGCTCCTCGGCGCGCCCCGTCTCATCATCGTCGACGAACCGACCGCGGGGCTCGATCCCGAGGAGCGCAACCGCTTTCACAACCTCCTCAGCGAGATCGGCGAAGGAGCGGTGGTCGTTCTCTCGACGCACATCGTCGAGGACGTTAGCGATCTCTGTCCGACGATGGCGATCCTCGCCGCGGGCCGCGTGGTGCTCGAAGGCTCCCCTGCCCAACTGATCGAGCGGCTCGGTGGACGGCTGTGGCGCAAGACGGTCCCGAAGTCTGCGGTCGATGAGTACCGGCGCCGGATGGCGGTCATCTCGACGCGTCTCTTCGCGGGACGCACGCAGTTGCACGTCATCGCCGACGACCGGCCGGACGCCGGCTTCGAGCCGATTTCCCCCGATCTCGAGGACGTCTACTTCTCGGCGCTCGCATGCTGACCGAGCTCGCGCGGTTCGAGTGGCGCTATCACACGCGCCAGCCTTCGTTCGTCGCCGCGTGCGCGCTTTTCTTCCTCCTCGGCTTCGTGATGATCGCGACCGGCTTCGGTCCGGCGAACGTGCTCGTGACCTCCCCGTGGCTGGTGACCGAGGTGCTCGCGTTCGCATCGCTCTTCTCGGTCTTCACCGCCGCGGTGTTCGTCGCGAACGCCGTCCTGCGCGATACCGATCACCGGATGGAGGAGATCGTCTTCACCACCCCGGTCGGCCGCTTCCCCTATCTCTTCGGCCGCTTCGGCGGCGCACTCGCGACGGGCGTCACCGCGACGGCGCTCGCGCCGATCGGGATGATTCTCGCCACGCGCATGCCGTCTCTCGACCGGACGCGCGTCGGCCCGCTGCACGCCGCCACCTTCCTCTGGCCGCTCCTGACGATGGTGCTGCCGACGCTCGTCTTCGTCACGGCGCTGCTGTTCACGTTCGCGACGCTGACGCGGAGCGCGCTCGCGACGTATACGGCGTCGGTCTTCATCTACATCCTCTATCTCGCCGGCGCGGCGCTGACGAATTCGCCGCTGATGGCGGCGTCGCGGCCCGGCGCCGGCGGATCGGGAATCGTGGCGGCGCTGCTCGACCCGTTCGGGTTGTCGAGCTTTTTCGAGCAGACCCGCTACTGGACCGTCGCCGAGAAGAACAGCCGCCTCGTCCCGATGACCGGCGCGCTGCTCCTGAACCGCGCGCTCTGGACCGCAGTCGCCGTCGTGCTGTGTGGGATCGCCTATCGCTCGTTCTCCTTCCGCCTTCTGCGCCGGAAGAAAACGAAGGCGGAGAAGCAGGAGCCGCCGCCGGCGACGATCACCGCGTACGCGCCCGTCGAGCCGGCGCCGCGCAACCTCACCTCGTTCTGGTCGGCAGCGAAGCTCGAAATCGGCGCCGCGCTGCGAAGCCGGCCGTTTCAGCTTCTTCTGGCGCTCTGGTTCATTCTGGCGTTGGTCGAGATTCGCTCCGATCTCTTCTCCGGCGAATACGGCTCGGCCTCGTACGCCGCTACCGCGTTGATCGTCGAAACGCTCCAGCAGCCGCTGATGATCGTCGGCCTCATCATCGTCATCTACTACGGCTCGGAGCTCTTCTGGCGCGAGCAACGGTTCCGCGTGGCGCCGATCATCGACGCGACGCCAGTCGGCGGCGCGACGATAGCAATGGCCAAATGGAGCGCGATCGCGGCGCTGATCGCACTGACGATCGCACTCGGCATCGCGGCCGGAATCGTGGTGCAGGCGACGAACGGCTACTTCGCCTTCCAGCCGCAGCTCTATCTCTCGCTCTTCTACTTCGCCGGACTGCCGCTGGCGCTTTATGCCGCCGCGGCGGTGGCGATTCACGCGCTCAGCCCCGGCAAGTACGCCGGCCTGGCGCTGGTGCTTTTCTTCATCGTCGCGACGCGGAACCTCCCGATGGTCGGGCTCGAGCATCCGCTCTGGCGGTTCGGGTCGGGTGCGGTGCCCTCGTACTCGGCGATGTACGGATTCGGCGACACGACGTTCGGCGCGCTCATGCTGTACTGGAGCGTCTGGGCCGCCGCGATGATCGGCGTCGCAGCGCTGCTATGGCGCCGTCTCGCCTTCCGCGTGACGGAGAGGATCGGCGCGCTGACGCGATTCATCGCGTCGGACGGAAGAAAGCCGGTCGCCGTCTTCTTCGTCCTCCTCGGCGTCACGGGCGGCTTCGCCTTCTATGAAACGAACGTTGTCCGTGTCTACGAGCCGCGAAGCCGTGCGCTCGATTGGCGGGCGGACTACGAGCGCCACTACCGTCCGCTGGCGGCGATGCCGCTGCCGCGCATCACGAACGTCACGACCGCCGTCGACATCTTTCCCGCCGAACGGCGTGCGCGCATCGCCGGCGAATATCTGCTCCGGAACGATCAAGGCGCGCCGCTGCAATCCATCGTGATCACCGTGCCGCGCGGCGCGAGCGATGTCTCCGCGAACGTCCCCTCGTCGCGGCGCATGGTCGACACCCGCTTCGGTCTGTACCGTTTCGATCTCGATCATCCGCTGCCGCCAAGGGAACAGACGAAGCTCACCTTCGCCATGACGCTCGACGACGGCGTCGAGAAGAACGGGACAGTTCTGATGACGTCCCAGTCTTTCCCGTCGCTCGGCTACCGCGCGACTTACGAGATCACCGATCCGCGCGAACGCGCGAAGCGCGCCCTCGGCAGGAGCAGCACGCCCGAAGTCACCGACAACGATGCGGTTTCCTCGGCGTCCGAGATGGAACGCGTGACGCTCGATGCCACCGTCTCCACGAGCGGCGACCAGACCGCCATCACCTCCGGGCACCTCGACCGCCAATGGACGGCGAACGGCCGCCGCTGGTTCCACTACCGCTCCGACGCGTCGATGCGCAATCGATTCACGTTCCTCTCGGCGCGCTACGCCGTCGCGACGGCGAAGGCGGGAGACGTCGACGTGTCGATTGCCTACCACCCCGCGCACGCCGCGAACGTGCAGGCGATGCTCGCATCGGCGATCCGGACGCTCGACTACTGCGGCGACGCGTTCGGGCGCTATCCGTATCGCCAGCTCAAGCTCGCCGAGGTGCCGTCGTCGAACTTCGGAGGCTACGCGCTGCCGGATACGATCCTCTTCTCGGAGAGCCGGATGTTTCTCGTCGACGCGCGCGATCCGAGCCGTCCCGACCTCGTGACGCGCCGCGTGGCGCACGAGGTGGCGCACCAATGGTGGGGGTATCAGCTCGAGCCGCAGACCCGTGGCGGCGGATTGGCGCTCACCGAATCGCTCGCGAAGTACACCGAGCTGATGGTGCTGGAGCGCCTGCGGGGCCGCGACCAGGTCCGCGAGCTCCTCGGCATCGAGCTCGATCGATACCTCGCCGGCCGTTCGCGCGAAGAGCAACACGAGCGAACCCTCGCCAACGTCGGCGACCAGGCGTACATCTACTACAGCAAGGGCGCGCTCGTGTTTCACGCCATCCGCGATCTCCTCGGCGAGGACAAACTCAACGCGGCGCTCCGCCGCCTCCTCGACGAGCATCGCGAAACCGCGACCGCGACGTCGCTCGACCTTCTGCAACAGCTCCGGAACGTCTCGACACCCGCGCAGTTCGCGTTGATCGACGAATGGTTCGAGAAGATCGTGCTCTACGACTTCAAAGTCGACGCCGCGGAGGTGAAACCGCTCCCCGACGGCCGTTTCCGCATCACCGCGCACGTCACCGCCACGAAACGCGAAGCAGCGGAGACCGGCATCGAGCACGACGTCCCCCTCGACGAAGCGATCGACGTCGCCCTCTTCCGCGCCGGCGGCGTCGACTCCGCCAACCTCATCGCCACGCAGCGGATGCGTCTGCATAGCGGCACGAACGAGATCACCTTCGTCACCCGCGAGAAACCGACCTTCGTCGTCGCCGACCCCGATCTCCTCCGGATCGACCGCAATCGCGCGGACAACGTCAAACGCGCCGGATGATCGGGCAGCGGGCAGCTCTTCGCGAGATGCACGCCCCTCACCCGCCGCTTCGCGGCACCCTCTCCCAAGGGAGAGGGAGTGACTGGGACTTCATCCTTCTCCCGGCGGGAGAAGGTGGCGCGAAGCGCCGGATGAGGGGCGTGCACCTCGCGCAAAGCGCGTTCGTGCGTCGTCAGTGAGCGGCGACCGGCATGTCCAGCCGGCGGTAGCGCTTCGTTCCGGGGAGGCAGGTCTTGTGCTCGACGTGGTGCAGGTACTCGGCGCGGAACTTCTTCACGCTCGAGATGACCGGGCCGATTGCGGCGTCGCCGAGGGCGCAGAGGGACTTGCCGCCGATGTTGTCGGACATGTCGAGCAGGAGGTCGGCGTCCTGGGGACGGCCTTCGCCGCGCTCGAGGCGATCGAGGACGGACTCCAGCCAGTTCGTCCCTTCGCGGCAGGGGGTGCACTGGCCGCACGACTCGTGTGCGAAGAACTTCGCGAGGCGCCAGACGGCGTCGACGATGCAGACCGACTCGTCGAGGACGATGATTCCGGCCGAGCCGAGCATCGAGCCGGCTTTCATGAGGGCGTCGAAGTTGAGCGGGAGGTCGATCTCGTCAGGCGTCAGCATCGGTGCCGACGCGCCGCCGGGGATGACGGCCTTCAGCTTCCGGTCGCCGGTGATCCCGCCGCAGTGGTCGTAGATCAGCTCCTTGATGGTGATCCCCATCGGGAACTCGTAGACGCCGGGCTTCTTCACGTTGCCGGAAACGCAATAGAGCTTCGGGCCGGTGTTGCGCGGCGTGCCGAAGCTCTTGAACCACTCCGCGCCGTTCTTGACGATGAGCGGCACGCAGGCGAGCGTCTCCACGTTCTGTACGACGGTCGGACCGCCGAACGCGCCGACGATCGCCGGAAACGGCGGCTTGACGCGCGGCTGCCCGCGATGGCCCTCGATCGACTCGATGAGCCCCGTCTCTTCGCCGCAGATGTACGCCCCGGCCCCTCGGGCGACGGTGATGTCGAAGTCGAAACTCGATCCGAAGATCCCCTTGCCGAGGAAGCCCTTCTCGCGCGCTTCGGCAAGCGCTTTCTCCAGGACGGTGGCGCCGTAGTAGAACTCGCCGCGGATGTAGATGTACGCCATCGGATTCGAGCCGATCGCGAAGCCGGCGATGATCATCCCCTCGATCAGGAGATGCGGGTCCTTCTCGATGAGCAGACGGTCTTTGAACGTGCCGGGCTCCGACTCGTCCGCGTTGCAGAGGAGGTACGTCGGTTTCGGCGCGTTTTTCGGGACAAAGCTCCACTTGTTGCCGGTCGGGAAGCCGGCGCCGACGCGCCCGCGGAGCTCCGAGTCTTTAACGAGCTGCACGATCGCGTCGGGCGTCATCTGCAACGCCTTGCGCGCGTCTTCGTAGCCACCCGCCTCCATGTAGACGTCGATGGAGGTGGAGTTCGGCTTGTCGATGTTCGCGGTGAGGACTTTGATCGGATCCATTACTCGAGCTGTCCCAGCAGCGCGTTCATCTTCTCGACGTTCATGTTCTCGTGGTAGTCGTTGTTCACCTGCACGACCGGGGCTGTGCCGCAGGAGCCGAGGCACTCGACTTCGACGACGGTGTACTTGCCGTCCTTCGTCGTCTCGCCCGGCGCGACGCCGAGCTTCTCGCAGAGACCGTCGTAGATGTCGTAGGCGCAATTCACCATGCACGAGAGGTTCGTGCAGACCTGCAGGTGGTACTTCCCCACAGGCTTCTGGTTGTACATGTTGTAGAAGGAGACGACGCCGAAGACGGTCGCCGGCGAGAGGTTGAGCAGGTCGCCGACGTAGTGCACGACCTCCGGTGAGATCCAGCCCCAGACCTCCTGCGCCAGATGGAGCGTCGGCAGGAGCGCGGCTTCCGTCGTCGGGTAGCGCGTGAGGATGTGCTCGAAGCGCGCCTTCGCGTCGGGAGGAAACGCGACGCTCTTGCTCGCATCGGCGAAGCGGTCCTTCGCGTAGGGGTTATCGGGATGGAGATCGGCCATCGATGATTACTTCCAGTCGAATGCTTTCTTTTTCCAGACGTAGACGTAGCCGACGGCGAGGAGCGCGATGAAGACGAGCATCTCG
>DASXIH010000032.1:0-4912 GCA_036498125.1 Thermoanaerobaculia bacterium | reverse complement strand
GATGTCGAAGCCGGTGACCAGGACGTCGGTCGGATAGAAGATCTCGTAGTCGGGCGTCTTCTCCGGCCAGCCCATCGTCGAGAACGGCCAGAGGCCGGACGAGAACCAGGTGTCGAGAACGTCGGTCTCCTGCGTGAAGCTCTGCGAGCCGCACTCCGGACACGACTTCGGCTCCTCTTCGGCGACGACGGTGTGTCCGTTCGCGCAGTAGTAGGCCGGGACGCGATGGCCCCACCAGAGCTGGCGCGAGATCGTCCAGTCGTGGATGTTCTCCATCCAGTTGAAGTAGGTCGCTTCCCAGCTCTGCGGAACGATCTCGATCGTGCCGTTGCGGACGGCGTCGATCGCAGGACGCGCGAGCGGCTCGATCTTGACGAACCACTGGCGCGAGATCATCGGCTCGATGTCGGTGTCGCACTTGCCGTGCACGCCGACTGAGTGCACGTACTCCTTCACGCCGGCGAGAAGGCGTTGCTCCTCCAGCATCGCGACGATCTTCTTGCGCGCTTCGAAGCGGTCCAACCCTTCGAAGTCCTTCCCGGCCGCAGCCGTCATGTGGCCGGTCTCGTCGATGACCTGCAGCTGCGGGAGGTTGTTGCGCTTGCCCGATTCGTAGTCGTTCTTGTCGTGTGACGGCGTGATCTTCACGACGCCGGTGCCGAACTCGGGATCGACGAGGATCGGGTCGGCGATGATCGGGATCGGCCGGTTGACGACCGGCAGGATCGCGGTCTGACCGATCAGCTCTTTGTAGCGAGGATCATCGGGATGAACGGCGAGCGCCGTATCGCCGAGCATCGTCTCAGGACGCGTCGTCGCGACGGTGAGACGGCGCGTCGTTCCCTCGACCGGATAATCGATGTGGTAGAGCTTTCCGTTGCGCTCGCGGTACTCGACCTCGATGTCCGAGATCGCGGTGCGGCAGAAGGGGCACCAGTTCACCATCGCGATGTCGCGATAGATCAGGCCGTCCTCGTAGAGGCGCACGAAGACGTGGCGGACGGCGCGCGAGAGGTTCTCGTCGAGCGTGAAGCGCTCGCGGGTCCAGTCGGCGGATGCGCCGAGGCGCGCGAGCTGGTCTTTGATCTCGGTGCGGTGCTGCTCTTTCCACTTCCAGATCTCTTCGACGAACTTGTCGCGGCCGAGGTCGAAGCGCGAGATGCCGCGCTCGGTCAGCTTGCGGTCGACGACCATCTGCGTGGCGATGCCGGCGTGGTCGGTGCCGGGGAGCCAGAGCGTGTTGTAGCCGCTCATCCGCTTCCAGCGGACGAGGATGTCCTGGAGCGTGTTCACCAGCGCGTGGCCGATGTGGAGGCGCCCCGTCACGTTCGGCGGCGGGATGACGATGGAGAACTTCGGCCGCTCGCGGTCGACCACCGGGGTGAAGAAGCCGCCACTCTCCCAGAACGCGTAGACGCGCTGCTCGAAGTCGGCGGGGTTGTATCGGGTGGCGAGTTCTTCTTTCATCGATGCGGCGCGCGATTATAGTGGCCGCGCCGCTCATGATTCTTGGTATCGAAACCTCCTGCGATGAAACCTCGGTAGCGCTGCTCGAACGCGACGGCACGGTGCGCGTGAATCACATCGCGTCGCAGATCGAGCGGCACAAGCCATTCGGCGGCGTCGTGCCGGAGATCGCGTCGCGCGAGCACCTGGCACATCTGTTTCCGCTCGTGAGCCGCGCGCTGGCGGATGGCAGCGCTTCGTGGCCGGACGTGGAGTCGATCGCGGTCACGAGCGGCCCGGGACTGATCGGAGCGCTGCTCGTCGGCGTCGCCGGCGCGCAAGGCCTCGCCTACGGCCTCGGCATCCCGCTCATCCCGATCAATCATCTCGAAGGCCACATCTTCTCGCCCTACTTGCAACGCGAGGGTCCTTCGTTGGCGCTGCCGGAGCGCTTCCTTTCGTTAGTGATTTCCGGCGGCCACTCGTCGATCTACGACGTGCGGCGCGGCGTCGTCACGATGCTCAACCGCACCCGCGACGACGCGATCGGCGAGACGTTCGACAAGGTCGCGAAGTTCGTCGGCCTGCCTTATCCGGGCGGACCGCAGATCGAGAAGCACGGTCGCGACGGTCAGGCGGATCCGAAGCGCTTTCCGTTCCCCGTTCCGCAGTTCAAAGACGAGTCGGCGGACTTTTCATATTCGGGGATCAAGGCGGGAGCGATTCGTCTAGCGCGCGAGCAGAACATCAGCATCGGCGGCGACCCGCAAGCTCTCGCCGATTTCTGCGCCACGTTCCAGGACGCGTTGATCGCCCAGCTCCTCGACCGGCTCGAAGTGATTTGGTCGCGCCTGGCTGAAAAACCTACGGAGCTCGCCATCGCGGGAGGCGTCGCTGCGAACGGCGTGTTGCGCGACCGGATTGCCGACTGGGGAAAAGCGCACGCTGTCACCGTTCGTTTGCCGGAAAAGCGTTACTGCACCGACAACGCCGCCATGATCGCGTTCGCCGGTTTGCAGAGGGAAAACACGGCCGGCGACCCCCGCCGCGTCGTCGCCCGCTCGCGCATCGGGTGAGGCGAAACCTTTCCGGTTTTGCGTCGTCAGATTGATCAGAGACGACGAAAAAACCATCTCCTACCTCCTCTCTTTCATCGGGTGCCCCGGCGCGTAGCCGGGGCAAATTTTTTGGAGGAGAATCTCGCCGTGAAGATCGTCGTCTCCGGCGGGACCGGGTTCATCGGCACGCCGCTCGTTGCGCGGCTGCGTGAGCGCGGCAACGAGGTAGTCGTCCTCTCGCGCGATCCGAAACACGGCGTCGAGTGGCATCCGCCTTCGCCCGGGCCGTGGCAGTCGCAAGTCCGCGAAGCCGATGCGGTCGTCAACCTCGCGGGCGCGAGCATCGCCGGCGGACGGTGGACGGAGTCGCGCAAGGCACAGCTCACGTCGTCGCGCCTGATCCCGCTCCGCGCATTGATCGACGCGAAGCCGCGCGTGCTGATCGAAGCATCGGCCGTCGGCTACTACGGCTACACCAGCGACGAGACGTTCGACGAGACCGCCGCGCGCGGTTCCGGATTCCTCGCGGAGCTCGTCGAAAAGTGGGAGGCCACGGCGCGCGAGGCAGAATCGTTCGCGCGCGTCGTGTTGCTCCGCTTCGGCGTCGTTCTCGAGAAGAGCGGCGGCGCGCTAAAGCAGATGCTTCCCCCGTTCTACTTCGGCGCCGGCGGCCCGATCGCGAACGGGCAGCAGTGGATGTCCTGGGTCGACCGCGAGGACGTCCTCCGTGCCATCGAGTGGTCCATCGACAACTCCTCGGCGAGCGGCATCTACAACGTCTCCGCCCCGAATCCCGTCCGCAATCGAGAGTTCGCCCGCACCCTCGGCCGCACCATCCACCGCCCCGCGATCCTCCCCGTCCCCGCCTTCGCGCTCCGCCTCCTCTTCGGACGCGGCCTCGCCGACGAAGCGCTCATCGGAGGCCAGCGAGCCGTCCCTTCGCGCCTGCAGCGCGAAGGGTTCACGTTCGAGTATCCGAACCTCGAGGCGTCGCTACGGGCGTTGAAGCGGTGACTGGTCATTGGTGACTGGTCACTGGGGGTTACCAGTGACCAGTATCCAGTCACCAGTAACCTAATTCCGGGACGTGAGCATGTGCCATTCGGGATTGTCGCGGACGTACGCCGGCCGCTTCTCGCGGTGCGGGTCGTGGACGTCGGCTGCCGTGTCGAGCATCAGCTGGAACTTGCCGAGGATCGTCTTCTTGACCTGCTTGGGAAGGGCACGGAGCTCGTCGACCACGCGGGTCAGCGCGAACTCGTCTTCCTCCAGCTCCCACGGCGCGAGCTCACGCTCGATCCGGGCGCCGAAGAAGTCGGCTTCCGTCAGCCCGTAAACCGCGAGGAGTCTCTTGAGCTGGGCAAGCTTCAGAGAGCCGATGCGCTCTCCGGTCTCGAAGGAGCTGATCGTCTTCTCGCCGACGCCCGAAAGGCGGGCGACATCTTTCTGACTCAGGCCGCGCAGGCGGCGGATTTCGCGAAGTTTGAGAACGAGATCCATGATGATTCCCTTACCTTTCCGTCAACGCTAGAAGCGACGCATCAACCCGACGACGACACCCTGGACCGACACATCGCGCGCGGACGCGTAGATCGGGCCCATCATCGAGTTCGCCGGTTGCAGGCGAACGCGCTCCCCTTCTTTGTAGAGACGCTTGAGAGTGACTTCCCCGCTCACGTTGGCCACGACCATCTCTCCGTTGGTCGCGTCCTCCCGGCGGGAGATGATCACGAGATCGCCGTCGAGTATCCCGTCGTCGACCATCGAGTCGCCGCGCACCTTCAGCACGTAGTTCTCGCCGCGTGAAGTGAGGTGCTCCGGCACCGGGATCGTTTCGTCCGACCGTTCGACGTCGAGCGGCCGGCCGGCGGCGATGTAGCCGAAGAGAGGCAGATCCCGGACACCGGACGAGTCCGCCGACCGAGCGCCTGCGGCCGGTTTGTCGTCCTCCACCACCTCCACCCCCCGCTTCTGGTTCCAGTCCCGCCGGATCAGCCCCTTCTTCTCGAGAAGCGAAAGGTGCTTGTAGACGGTCCCGTAGGACGAGAACCCGAAGTGGTCGCAGATCTCCCGGTGCGTCGGCGCGACGCCCCGTTTCTGCTGAAAGTCCCGGATGAAAGCCAGAATGTCTCGTTGCCGCTCTGTCAGATACCGCATGTTTGCCTCGTGAAAAGACAATATGGGCGGTAATTGGGCGAAAGTCAAGCGTAAGTGGGGCGAATTTAAGATAGTGGGCAGTGGTCTAGTTTGAGCTGGCAGTTGTAACAAGTTTGCGGGACAGCGCGGGACATGGCGGGACGGAGGCGACATTCAGCCGTCGTGGTGGTCGCCCATGAACAGCCTCACGACCGTATCGAAGCTATCGGTTACCGTCACGCTGTCCCCGTTCGCGAACGTGATGAGCGTGC
>DASXIH010000031.1:0-6728 GCA_036498125.1 Thermoanaerobaculia bacterium | reverse complement strand
GCCTTCTTCGCGCGGCGGTTCTGAGCATTGAGACGCGACGCCGCACTGACGGCGACAGTGGTCACGGCGAGGAAATCGCGACGGGAGAATCGCATCCGGGCACTCCTTTACCTATGGGGGATTTGTCTAAGGTGGGTGCCGGGCGACACGAATCCCTACCCGATTCTGTGTTTCACGCTGCCGCGAGGCAAATTGCACGTGCCGCGAGCCCGTTTGCGCCTGCCGCGCGGCCACGCTCGAGACCTCTAGAACCGGCCAGCCTGGTAGTCCGCATACGCCTGTACGATCTCGCTCATCGTGTTCATGACGAACGGCCCGCGCTGCACGACCGGTTCGTTCACCGGCTCCCCGGCGAAGAGGATGGCGTGGGTGGGAGTGCGTGCGGTAAGGGTGACGTCGCCTTCTTCGCGCTCGAACCAGTTGGCCTGCGTCTCGCTTGCGGCCTCGGTGGCGCCCGAGATGATGTACGCGAAGGCGTTGTACGACGGCGGAAGATCGATGTTTGCAGTGGCGCCGGCGGCGAGGTGGATCTCGGTCATGGTGACCGGCACATGGTTGAGCGCGGGGCCGGCGGTGTCGTGGACGGTACCGGAGAAGACGCGGAGCTCGGCGCCGTTCTCGCGGATCACCGGCATCTGCGCGCCTCGGAGATCCTGGTACCGCGGTTCGGCCATCTTCAGCGCGCGCGGAAGGTTGAGCCAGAGCTGCAGTGAATGCGCGCCGTTCGTTCCCGCCTCCTCGGTATGGACGACACCGCGGCCAGCGGTCATCCACTGCGCGTCGCCGGGGTGGAGGACGCCGTGGCCACCGTGGTTATCGCGGTGCTCGATCTCGCCTTCGAGGACGAACGTCACCGTCTCGAATCCTCGGTGCGGGTGATCGCCGAACGTCCCCGGTACGAACCAGTCCTCGGCGAGCATGAGGAACGGATCGAACTCCGCCCACTGTCCCGGCTCGATCACGAGCCGGACACGGTGCTGCGGGTTCATTCCGGGATGGACGTGGGTGTCGACGATGCGGCGGATGGCTCGGGACGGCATGGTGATTCAGGGAGCGTACCGCCGCCGGGTCGGCGGCGCTACACGCTGCGCAAGATGTCGCGGTAGACGAGGGCGCTGCGTTTGAACGTGCGCTTTTGCGTGGCGAAGTCGACGTGGATGATGCCGAAGCGTTTGGTGTAGCCGAGGGACCATTCGAGGTTGTCGAGGAGGGACCAGACGAAGTAGCCGCGGACGTCGACGCCTTGCTCGATGGCGCGGGAGACGGCGGCGAGATGCTCGCGGAGGTAGTAGACGCGGAGGGGGTCTTCGACGGGGTCGGTGACGGCGGCCGGAGGGTCGTAGAACGCGGAGCCGTTTTCGGTGATGTAGACAGGCATCGCGCCGTAGCGGTCGCGGAACCAGGTGAGGATGTCGGTGAGGCCTTGCGGGTAGACCTCCCAACCGACCTCGGTGTAGATGGCCGGCTGCGGCTCGAGGCGTTTCGCGCGCTCGATGACAAATGACGGGTCGTACTGCGTGACGGCGCGCTTGTAGTAGTTGATCCCAACGAAGTCGAGCGGCTGCGCGATGGTGTCGAAGTCGCTGGCGGGAAAGTCGGGCCACGCCTCGCCGAACATCTCCGGGAACTCCTGCGGGTAGGAGCGGAGGAAGATCGGATCGAGGTACTGGCGGTTCATGTACGCGTCGGCGCGCTCGTTCGCGGCACGGTCGTCCGCGGAATCGGAGGCCGGGTACTTCGGCTCGAGGTTGACGACGATTCCGATCTGATGTTTTCCGTTCGCGCGGTACGCCTGAACGGCGCGGCCGTGCGCGCGGAGGAGGTTGTGCGACGCGATCGGCGTCTCGAAGAGGTTGCGGTGTCCCGGCGCGAGCGCGCCGTGAAGGTAGCCGCCGTCGACGACGACCCACGGCTCGTTGAGCGTTGCCCAGAATTCGACGCGATCGTCGAGGGCGGTGAAGACGACGTTCGCGTATTCGGCGAACCAGTCGGCGACGTCGCGATTGAGCCAGCCGCCGCGATCGTCGAGCGCCGCGGGGAGGTCCCAGTGATAGAGCGTCGCCATCGGACGGATGCCGGCCTGCTGCAGCTCGTCGACAAGGCGCTTGTAGAAGTCGAGGCCGGCCTCGTTCACGCGGCCGGTGCCGTCCGGCAGCACCCGGCTCCAGGAGATGCTGAAGCGGTAAGCGCCGAGGCCGAGCTCGCGCATGAGCGAGACGTCCTCGGCGTAGCGGTGGTAGTGATCGCACGCCACGTCGCCTGTGTCGCCGTTGACCATCCGGCCGGGCGTGTGGCTGAAGCGGTGCCAGATGCTCGGCCCCGCACCGTCGGCGAGCGGCGAGCCTTCGACCTGGTAGGCGGCGGTGGCGGCGCCCCAGAGAAATCCCTTCGGGAAGCGAACCTCGGTCATTCCATCTCCGGCGTTGACAGCGGGCTTTGTTGGGCGTAGCGTACCGCAAAATGTAAACGGTTACATTCTTGATGTCGAGACAGCACGAACCGCTCCGATATCGACGCCGCCGCGGCGCGGCCGTGACCATTCACGACGTGGCCGCGCGTGCGGGCGTCTCTGTCGCCACCGTTTCCCGCGTGCTGAACGGGAAAGAGCTGGTCCGCGAGGAGACGTCGCGGCAGGTGCTGGCGGTTGCAAAAAGCCTGCGCTACGTGCCGAACGTCGCCGCGCGGACGCTGAGCATCCGGCGGTCGCAGACGATCGGAATCGTGCTCCCCGAGGTGCATGGAGAGTTCTTCTCGGAAGTCATCAGGGGGATCGATCTCGCGGCGCGCGCGGCGGGGTACCACATCCTCGTCTCCGGCTCACACAGCGACGCGAACGAGATGATCGACGTGCTCGACGCCATGCGCGGACGGGTCGACGGCCTCGTCGTGATGGCGCCCGACGTGGCGCTCGCGCCGCTGCGGGACCAGCTCGCGCACAAGCTGCCGATGGTGCTGCTGAACTCCGACGACGAGCGGCACGCGGCGATCACGATCGACAACTACGGCGGCGCGCGGATGATGATGAAGCATCTCGCCTCGCTCGGTCACAAGCGAATCGCGTTCATGAAGGGGCCGGAGCAGAACGCCGACGCGCGCGAGCGGTTGCGCGGTTACCGGCAGGTGATGCGCGGGTTGAAAGAACCGGCGCTCGAATTCAGCGGCGATTTCACGGAGCGCACGGGGTATGACGCGGTGAAGGCGATCCTGTCGCTCGATCCGCGGCCGACGGCGATCTTCGCCGCCAACGACTCGATGGCGGTCGGCGCGATGGCGGCGCGGGCGGAGGCGGGGATCGAAGTGCCGGGCGGGATGTCGCTGGCGGGCTTCGACGACATCCCGATCGCGCACTACGTCAACCCGCCGCTGACGACGATCGGGGTCGACATCGCGGAGCTCGGCCGCCACGCGTTCGCGGTGCTGGCCGAGGCGATGGAGAGGTCGTCCAACACAAGACGTGAGGAATGTATCGGCACGACGCTCGTCGTGAGGAAGTCGTGTGCAGTTCCAGGTTCCCGAACTACCAAGACGCGTGGCCGCAAAAAAGGAGAGGGCTCATGAGGAGAACGCTTTATCTATTGTGTATCGGGCTGCTGGCCGGGTTGGTCGCCACGGCGGCGTTCGCGCAGGCGACGACGGCGACGATTCGAGGAAAGGTGACGAACGAGCACGGCAGCGCGCTCGCGAACGCCGAGATCAACGCGGTCAGCACGTCGACCGGGTTCGTTCACACGGTGAAAGCCGATTCGACCGGCGCGTTCAACCTCGCCGGCCTCGCGCCGGGCGAGTACAACATCGTCGTGGCCGCGCCGGCGTACGAGGCGCGCTCGGAGACGGTGCGCGTCCTCCTCGGCCAGAACCTCGACATGAATTTCGCACTGTCGCCCACCGCCGTGATCAATGAGTCGATCACCGTCGTCGGCAATCAGCTGGTCGAGACGAAGACGCCCGAGATCGCGACGAACATCACCCAGCAGCAGATCGAGAACCTGCCGCAGGACGACCGCAACTTCCTGAACTTCGCGGGACTGGCGCCGGGGATCCGCATCTCGGCCGATCCCTCGCGGAAGACGTTCGCGGGCGATGCTCAGGATCCGGAGCGGACGAACATCTTCATCGACGGCGTGAGCACGAAGAACGACGTCCTGCAGGGCGGCACGTCGGGACAGGACTCGAGCCGCGGCAACCCGTTCCCGCAGAGCGCGGTGCAGGAGTTCCGCGTGATCACGCAGAACTACAGCGCGCAATACGATCACGCCTCGAGCGCCATCATCACGGCCGTGACGAAGTCGGGCGGCAACGCGTTCACCGGCCAGGCGTTCACGTATTACCAGCCGAAAGGCTGGGTTGCTCCGACGGAAAAGAACTTCCAGTTCTCCACGGCGACGACGAACTCCACGTATCACCGCTACCAGCCCGGGATCAGCCTTGGCGGCCCGATTCAGAAGGACAAGATGAATTTCTTCGTCGCCTATGAAGGCGACGATGAGCATGCGACGAAGCCGGTGACGGTCACGATTCCGCAGTACGTGAGCCAGTTCCAGCAGTACATCGGCACGTTCCCGGCGCCGTTCAAGGAAACGCTCTTCTTTGGAAAGCTGAGCTGGCAGTTGTCGGGGAATCAGCTCGTCGACTTCAGCGGCAATTACCGGCGCGAGCATGAGACTCGCGACTTCGGAAACCAGGACGCGTTCCAGGCGGGGACGGACCTGCGCAACTGGGTCTACGGCGGCACGCTGCGCCATCAGTGGAACAACAGCAACGCGCTCAATGAAGCGTCGATCTCGCTGCAGAAGTACGGGTGGAATCCGACGCCTCTCAATCCGGACCTGGTGGGCAAACGCTATTTCACGCCGAGCTTCTCGACGATCATCCACATCGGCGGCAACAGTACGACGCAGGATTTCGACCAGCGCCGCCTGGAGCTGCGCGACAACTACAACTTCGCACCGGCGACGATGCACGGAACCCACAACTTCCAGGTGGGCGGCAACATCGACTTCATGCACTACAACGTGAACAAGAGCCTGAGCGGGAATCCGGAGTTCCACTACCTCCCGGACGCGAACGGCGTGTTCGGCGATATCCCGTTCGAAGCCGACTTCGGCATCGGGAATCCGGTCCTCCAGATCAGCAACAACGAGTACGGCATTTACGGCCAGGACAACTGGCAGATGAATCCGCACCTGCAGTTGAACCTCGGTCTGCGGTGGGACTACGAGACCCACATGCTCGACCAGAACTACGTCACGCCGGCGAACATCGTGGCGGGACTCAAGGGGAAGTCGTTCCAGTTCGACAACCGGACGATCACGATTCCCGACGAGTACTTCTCCACGGGCAGCGAGCGGAAGCCGTACAAGGGCGAATACCAGCCGCGGCTCGGCTTCTCGTATGACATCAAGGGCGACAGCAAGTCGGTCGTCTTCGGCGGATGGGGCAAGTATTACGACCGCCTCTTCCTGAACTCGACGCTGGACGAGCGGTTCCGCCTCCAGTTCCCGGTCTACCGCTTCCACTTCTCGCCGAACGGCGATCCGGGGACCGTCAAGTGGGATCCGTCGTATTACACGATTGCCGGCCTGCAGCAGTTGATCGCGAAAGGAGCGGCGAGCCCCGAGGTCTATCTCCTCGACAACAACACGAAGCCGCCGTACTCGAACCAGTACAACGTCGGCTACCGCCAGGCAATCGGCGACTGGCTCGGCTCGGCCAGCTACAACGCGGTCCGCGGCAAGCGGGGGATCACGTACGTTTCCGCTTCGGGCACCTGCTGCGCGGCGTTCGTCCCCGGTTTCGGCAACATCATCATCAACGATCCGGTCGGCAAGAGCTTCTGGTATGACGCGGAGACGCTGACGTTCGACCGGCCGTACACGACCAATGGGCCGCTGCACTGGAGCGCGCGTTTCCTCTATACGCACGCCCGGTCGCTGCAGAACGGCAACGATCTGTTCAGTCTCGACCTCCCGAGCGCCTCGGCATACGCGCGGCACCCGGTGGCGGGCACGGAGCCGAATCATTTCGTCGCCAGCGGCATCATCGGTCTGCCGTGGGACATTCGCTTCAGCACGACGCTCACGTACGGTTCGGGCGGCGCTGCTCCGGTTTCCGATTTCTCTCTCGGCTTCGACTTCGCGAGCCGGCTGAAGACCGGGGTCATCGACCGCGCCGTCTATCCCCCGGGCCACTACAAGAACGCCGATTTCGCGCTGCAGAAGGATTTCGCCGCTTACGGCAGGAGCCGCATCACCGGCATCGTCCAGGTCTTCAACGCGTTCAACAACACCAACTACGGATGTCTGTCGACGTTCCAGGCGCCCGACACGAACCCTGCGGACATCGGTGTCCCGAGTTGCGTCGTCTCCCTCGGCCGCCGCGAACAGGTCGGCGTCAAGGTCAGCTTCTAGTTCTGCCTGTCATCCTGAGCCGCGAAGACGGCGAAGGACCTCCTGCCATAACGCAGGGGGTTCTTCGCCGCGCTACGCCGGCTCAGAATGACAGAATGTGCCATGCGCCGCATCGTCGCGCTGTTCGCCGTCGCGATCCTCTCCTGCGCGAGTACACGCCGCGCCGTGCCGAGCACGGATGATGTGCTGCTCGACGACGTCGAGCGGCGCAGTTTTCATTATTTCTGGGACCTCGCCGATCCGAACACGTTCCTGATCCCCGACCGCGCGCCGTCGCCGTCGTTCTCGTCGATCGCGGCGGTCGGCTTCGGGCTGACGGCG
>DASXIH010000030.1:0-2228 GCA_036498125.1 Thermoanaerobaculia bacterium | reverse complement strand
CAGACGATCACCGGCATCGTCACCGGCGCGGGCTTCAACGGCGTCATCACCGTCGCTGACGTGCAGACGCTGATCAACCAGACCGGGGACGACCTCTCCGCGGTCATGCTCGACCTCACGGCGGTCGCGGCGCTCTTTGCGATGCCGCCGATCTCGAACTTCTTCGTCGGGGCGGTCGTCGCCGGCGGGAGCGGCAACCTCTATTTCGGCTGCAACATGGAGTACGCGGGCCAGCCGCTCAGCTTCTGCTCGCACGGCGAACAGGACGCCACGGTGAACGCGTGGATCGCCGGCAACGAGACCAGCATCACGTCGCTGGCCGTCAATGCCGCGCCGTGCGGCTACTGCCGCCAGTATCTCTACGAGACCGTCTCCGCGCAGACGCTGACGATCATCCTCCCGAGCAAGACCGCGGCGTATCAAACGATGCCGCTGACCGACCTCCTCCCGCTCGCGTTCGGCCCGCAGGACCTCGGCATCAAGGGCGGGCTCCTCGATCCGCAGGCGAACGGCCTCTCGGTGAGCGCGACGAACCCCGCCGTGCTGGCGGGTCTCGCCGCCGCGAATGCCTGCTATGCGCCGTATACGAAGGCGTACTCGGGCATCGGCCTGCTGATGAACGACGGAAAGACGTTCGCCGGACCGCTGTCGGAGAACGCTGCGTACAACCCGAGCCAGTCGCCGCTCGAAGCCGCACTCTTCCTCATGAACATGGCGGGGTATTCGTACGGCGACATCAGTGAGGTTGCATTGGTCGAGGCGCCGTCGCCGGTCGTGAGCCAGCTCGCCGCCAGCGCTGCGGTGCTCAGCTCCGTCGCGCCGAGCCTGTCGATCAACTACGTCACCGCGACGACGTCGTAGCTGTCACGCCGGCCGCCGCGGGAAGTTCGATCGTGAATGCCGCTCCGCCGTCCGCGCTGCGATTGGCGGTCAGGTCGCCTTCCATGACGCGCGCGAGTTCGCGGCTGATCGCGAGGCCGAGGCCGACGCCCTGCATCCGCACTTCCGCGGGATGATCGAGCTGCACGAACGGCTCGAAGACGTGCTCGAACTGGTCCTCGGGGATTCCCACGCCGCTGTCCGCGACGACGACGTGAACGCGGCCGTCATGGCGCTCGCACGAGACTTCCACCCGCCCTCCAGGCGGCGTGAACTTGATCGCGTTGCTGAGCAGGTTGAGCAGGATCTGTTGCAGCCGGTCGCCGTCCGCGCGCACCCAGACCTGGTCGCAGTCGCGCGTTTCGAAGGAGATCTCGGCCTCCTGCATCTTCGGCTTCACGAGCATTGCGGCACGACGGATCGCCTCGTCGATCGAGAGAGGCGCAGGGCGTACCGCCACCCTCCCCGACTCGAGCTGCGCGAAGGAAAGCACGTCGTCGACCAGCTTCGAGACGTCGTGGGCAGCCTCGCGAATTGCGGTCGCATACTCGACCAGTTCCTTCTCCGCCACGCCGTGACGGAGCAGCTCCGCATATCCGGCCACCGCCGTCAGCGGCGTGCGCAGATCGTGCGACATCATCGAAAGAAAGCGGCTCTTCGACGCGCTCGCCTGCTCCGCCGCGCGACGCGCCTCCACCAGCTCCCCTTCGAATTGGTGCCGCTGCATCATCCGCACGAATACGCAGTCGTTGAACTCGCCGCCGGTCGTCGTCCGGCGCGTCGCGTTGAGGAGCATCGGAACGTCGTTCCCGTCCCGCGTCCGCAGCGGAATGTAGATCTCGTCGGCGGCGCCGTGCATCTTCAGCAGCGGGAAGACGTGGGTGTTGTAGAAGACGCGACCGCCGGGCGGAAGGATCTTCTGCACGTGCCACCCCTGGAGATCGGCGCGCGAGTAGCCGAGGGTCGTGGCGAGCGTCAGGTTCACGGCGATCATCGTTCCGTCGTCGCCGAGACGGAGGAACCCGCAGGGTGCCGTGTCGAGGAGCGGGTCGAGAATCACTCTATTCGTGGCTCCTTCAAGCCGCGTTCAGATAATCGCGAATCGCCGCGATCGTTTCCTCCGGGTGGCTGAGGTGCGGACAGTGGCCGGTGGCGCGCATGACCCGCAGCGTGCTTCCCGGCATCGTTCGCTCGAGGTAGTGCCCGACCTCCATCGGCGCGATCGCATCCTCCGAACACTGAAGGATGAGCGACGGCACCGTCGCCGCGCCGAGGTCGGCACGGCGACGGTGCCGTCGCTCATCCTTCAGTGTTCGGAGGATGCGAACGCGCCGATGGAGGTCGGGCAC
>DASXIH010000029.1:0-8490 GCA_036498125.1 Thermoanaerobaculia bacterium | reverse complement strand
GTTCCCGGGAGCCGGTCTATTCATACCTCGCCCTCGGCCTCAGTTACTTCGAAGGCTTCTTCAATTCGTGGGGAAAGCGGACGATGCGCTCGTTCACGGTGCCGGTCGACCTGGAACAGTTCGAGCCGCGCGGCTGGCGCTTCGCCGAGGACAAGTTGAAGTACATCGACCGTGCGATCGACAACGCGCCGCTCGCCTGGAAGCTCCCTCGCCGCGACATCGCGCGTATCAGCAGAGCGAGCGACACCCTCGTTCGCGCCGGCCTCCTCGGCGCCAATCCGGATGGGCTCTGGAGGCCGGGCAAATGAGGTGGCGGATCAGAAGTAGAAGTTCAGCGCGACGGCGGAACGGAAGGTGCTGAGCGTCCGGCTGTCGGTACGTGCTGAAAAGTCGGAACCCGAACAGCGCGCGGAGTAGGAGGACCCTTGGATTCCGGCTCGACCCTCGATCGAGATCGACGGAGTCACGTGATACTCGGCTCCCCCCGTGAGTGCGCCGCTGTTGAGGTGACTTGGAGCGCAGGCGCCGCCGACGACGCCGACGGCATTCGTGGGAGTGGAGCGTGAGACGTCGAGCTGAATGAACGGCTGCAACGGCGTCTTGGCCGTCAAATAGCGGCGCAACCCGGCGCCGAGCGTCCAGGCGTTCGCGCTCTCTTGTTGGTCCGGGAAACCGGTCGCCGACGAATCGTACGAGAAGTGTGAGTAACTGCCCGAGATCAACGCTGCAAACATTCCGAAAGACCGGCGGTATGAAATTGTGGGATCGCTGTTACTGAAGGAAAAAGAGAGTGTGTTCTTCGGGGCGTCGGCGGCAAAGAGACAGGGGGCAAGTAGAAGAGTGGCGAGTGTTACGAAACCGAGCTTGTTTCGCATCGTTGATTCCTTTCATACTCGATCGACGTTGAACGTATGACGCCATCGGCGAATGGAGGTTTCGTGATCGTGACTGGCCGGCCTGCTCCCGGTGAATATGGCGAACACGCGGCGGCCGACATAGCGCGCGTCGCCGGTGACGACGCCATTGAAGCGCTGTCAACGCAAGGGCGCGAATTCGAAGAACTCCTTGAAAACTTCGACGAGTCGCGTATCGCGGGATTGCGTTACGCGCCCGGCAAGTGGACCGTCAAAGAAGTGATCGGCCACATGCTGGACGACGAGCGGATCTTCGCCTATCGCATGCTCTGCATCGCGCGCGGCGACACGAAGCCTCTGGAGAGCTTCGATGAGAACCTCTATGTCGCCGGCGCGAACTTCGAGGAACGCTCGCTCGCGAGTTTCATTGAATTGTACCGTCTCATTCGCGCCTCGACGATCGCGCTGCTACAGCCGCTGACAGAGGACGCCTTGCTCCGCCGCGCCACTGTGACGGACTACACCGCCTCCGTCCGCGGCCTCGCCTGGCATATCGCCGGTCACGAGCTGCACCACATCGAGATCCTGAGAACGCGCTATTTGCACGAGTCGAGTGGGAAACTACAGACGTGAGGCACTCGTATTAGGGGAGGATCAATGCGCCCAGTCGTCATCATTCCTGGCTACTACGGTTCCGAGCTCGTCGACACCGCCGCGAACAACTTCGAGTGGTGGATCACCGACGACTCGCTCCTTCACCCGATCGCGGTGCTGAATGCCATCCGGCTCGACACCGGTGATCCGAACCGCATCGTTGCGTCGGGAGCGCTGGATCACTTCAGTCTTGCGCCGTTCCTTCACATCGGCATCTACGGCCGCTTGCGTCAATACCTGAGGGACAAGGTCGGGTACCAGCCGTCCGAGATCCACCAGGTCGGAGTCGACTGGCGACAGTCGTTGACGCAGCTCGCAGCAGACCTCGACCGCCAGATCCGGCAGATCGGACAGAGCGTCGATGTCATCACCCACAGCCACGGCGGTCTCGTCGCGCGGGCGTACCTCGAGCAGTTTGGCGCCGGAAGCGTGAATTCGCTCATCACGATCGCCGTGCCTCACAAGGGGATGTTCAAGACGTGGCAGGCGCTGCATGACGGATTCCGTTTCCTGACGTTCCCGCCCGATCACCTCCGACGAACGGCCCGCACATTCCCCTCGGCGTATGAACTTCTTCCGTACGATCCCGCCGACGAGCTCTTTCACTGGAACGGGAACTTCGAGGACGCGACCAGTGTCCCCGACTGGTGTGAGACGGCGGACATGAAGACGATGCTCGCCGCGGCGAACACGGTGGTCCACGCGCTACCGACGCAGCTCCCGGTCGACGGGTGCTTCATCTACGGTACTCGTCTTCAAACCACGACGCGCTGCCAGGGATCGCCGACGGGTTTGACCTTTCAGGAAAGCACCGATGGTGACAGTACGGTGCCTCTGGTCTCCGCCCGTGGGAACGGCATCACGTCAACAGGCACACTTCGTCGCTACCCGATTCCGTTGGGGGTTCACGGCTCGCTCTTCGGGGACGACATCGTCCTCGATCTGTTACGCCAGGTTCTGACGGGTGCGCCGCCTGCGACGTGGCTTTCCGCACGCTGGTCTCAGGAGTTCCTCTTCGACATTTTTTCCGAGAACACCCTCGTCGCAGAATTCAGGGACGAGCTGGGAAACATGATTCCGGGGGCGCACGTGACGCTCACGCTCGACAACGGCCACCCAATTCCGCTCACTCAGGGTCCAATGCTCGACTACTCGGTCGTCGTACGCATGCCTGGAGCTGACTCCCGAATCCGCTGGCGAGTCGACGCTTCGGCACCCAACATCGCGATGAGTGTCAGCGGGACGCTGGTGGCGTCGAACAACTGACGATGTCGTTACGCCACCACGTGCAACGGCTCGCGGCCTGTGAGGAACAGGAGGATGTCCGTTGCGGCGATCCGCGCCATTCCGTTGCGCGCTTCGTCCGTGGCGGAGCCGATGTGGGGGACGATGACGGCGTTCTTCATTCCGCGCAGCCGCGGGGAGACGTCCGGCTCGTGCTCGTAGACGTCGAGTGCCGCGCCGCGTAACGCGCCGGTTTCGAGCGCGTCGCAGAGGGCAGATTCGTCCATCAGCTTCCCGCGCGAGGTGTTCACGAAATAGGCGCCGCGCTTCATCTTCGCGAACGTCGCCGCATTGAACAGGTGATCGGTCTCGCGGGTGAGCGGGGCATGGACGGAAACGACGTCTGACGTCGCCAGCAGCTCGTCGATCGGTTCGCCGCGACGGGTACTGACCACCTCCATCCCGAATGCGCGCGCCCGTTCGGCGACGGCGGTTCCGATGCGTCCCATACCGATGATGCCGAGGCGTTTGCCGGTGAGCGACATGCCGTGGAGCTTCATCGGCTCCCACTCGCAACGCCCCGTCGTCCGGACTTCGGCGTCGCCTTCGATGATCCGGCGCGTGATCGCGAGGATCAGCGCCATCGTGAGGTCGGCGGTGGCTTCCGTCAGCACGCCCGGCGTGTTGGTGACACGGACCCCGAGCTCTCGCGCCGCATCGACGTCGACGTTGTTGTACCCGACCGCGTAGTTCGCAACCATCCGCAGGTTCGGATTCGACGCGAGCACGCGCCGCGTCAGCGGATCCGACAGCAGCGTCAGCGCCGCATCCGCCTCGGAGAGGATCGTGATCATCTCTTCCTCGCTGCGCGCCTGCTCGGTCGGATGCTCGACCAGATCGAAGTGCGGCGCGAGGATCTCCCGCGCGATCGCCGGGTACTCCGCGGTCAGCACGACCGTGTATCTCATGCCGCTATGTCTCCGGCCTCCGAGCCAGGAACCAGCCGACAACGAAAAAGGCGCCGCCGATGAAGAGCAGCCGGACTTCGAGCTGAATGTTGTCGCGAAGCAGGCCGACCAGCAGCCCGTACGGCAACAGCACCATTCCGATCATCTGAAGGACGCGGCCGAACAGAACGCTCATGGATCGATTGTCACCGTTTCCACGACGTCGCCGCGCTCGATCTGGTCGACCACCGCGGTCATGCCGCTGGTGAGCCGCGCGAAGATCGTATAGCCGCCGTCGAGGTGCGGCTGCGGCGAATGGGTGATGAAGAACTGCGATCCGCCGGTGTCGGGGCCGGAGAGCGCCATGCCGACCGCGCCGCGCGTGTACTTCTGGAGATTGATCTCGTCGCGGATCGCGTAGCCGGGGCCGCCGTTCATGTCGTTGCGAGGGTCGCCCCCCTGGATGACGAAGTTCGGTACGACGCGCATGAAGCTCGAGCGATCGAAGTAGTGCTTCTTCGCGAGCTCGGCAAAGTTCCACGCCGTGATCGGCGCCTCGTCGGCGAGGAGGCGGATGGCGATGTTCCCGCGCGCCGTGTGGATCGTCGCGGTGTGCGGCACATGCGACCACTGCGCGATCGCGGCGTAGTCGCGGTCCACGGCCAGCGGCGTGAACTGGGGCCGGTTCTTTTTCAGCTTCTCCTCAATCTGATCGGCCGCGATGCGGCGCACGACCGGATCGCGATCGCTGAGCAATCCGCGGAGGAACGCCTCCCGTTCCGGCCGGTCGATCTCCGCGAGCGACACGATCGCCGCGAGGCGCGCGTCGTTCATCGCGTCCTGCCGCGCGCGCTCCTCGGCGCCGAGGAGGACGGCGACGTCGCGTTCCTTCGTCTTGGCGTAGCGCTCAATTGCGTTCGAGCGGACGATGACGTCACGGTCGTCGAGACCTTTCTTGATGATGTCGAGATTCGCCTCGACCTCCGCGTCCGGGATGTTCCCGAGCGTCGTCTCGCGCAGCAGCGGATCGGGATCGTCCGCCCACTGACGCGTGAAGCGGTTCTCGATGACGCGAACCTTTTCCCAGCTCGTCTCCGGATGCGAGTCCTCGAACTGCTTCGCCCACGCGCCCCAGGCGAGCTCGCGGTCCCAGCGCGAGCCGGTGGTCGTGATCTCCGCGAGCCGCTTCTTCGCGACTTCGCTCTTTGGAGCGTAGAGGCCGAGGACGTCGATCGCCGAGGCGCGCGTGCCGGCGTCGGGATCGTCGGTGAGGTCGATGATCCGCAGCGCGTCCTGCGCGATCTGCGGACGATCGAGCGCCGTCTTGTCCTTCGCTGTGATGCGGGTGATCGCGACCAGCGAGTTGGTGCGGACCCACGGGTGGCCGTCATGCGAAGACACGATGAGCGGCCCGATCGACTGCCTATCGCCGATGCGCCCGAGGGCCGTGGCGGCGTAGGCGCGGATGTCGGAGTCTTTGTCAGCCAGGAGGATCTCGAGTTGCGCGCGCGCAGGAGCGTAGGCGCGGCGGGCGAGCGCGTACGATGCGGCGGTGCGGATCGACTGCACGTTGGAGTCGAGCGCCTTCGCGGCGATGGCGCCCGCGTCGTCGGAGTTGAAGCGGAAGAGGAAGCGGAGAGCGCGCGTCCGGACGCCTTCCGGCCACGACTCGCCGGTGAACTCGCCGAACCGCGCGAGCGTCACGTCCTTTGACATTTTCGACAGCGCCTCGATCGCCTCGGCGGCGACCGCGGGATCGGTGTCGTGCGCGAGCTGCATCAGCGGCTCGACGCCGGCCGCATCGCCGATCTCGCCGAGGGAGAAGGCGGCCGTCTCGCGGACATTGCGGTCGGCGTCGGTGACGAGACGCGCCAGCAGATCGACGCCCGCCTGGTGCTCGCCCGGATCGCGTTCCCCGTTGTGATTCGCATCGACGAACGTGTGCGGACCGATGCGCCCGAGGGCGAGCGCCATCCGAGCGCGTTGGAGCGGATTCGGACTCGCGAGCCATGCCGCGGCGATCGCAGCGTCGAATTCACGGCGGTCTTCGAGCCGGAGCACCGTCGTCTCTTCCTCGAGCGTGAGCCCGTACACATGTGGCGCGGGCGTTTCAGCCGGCGTCGCGGGCGGGGGCGGGGGTGCCGCCGTCGTACAAGCAACGAAAAGCACCAAACCGGCAATCGGCCACCGGGAACCGCGAGCTCGTTCCATGAGCCGGGATGATAACTTCGGCCTGCATGGCGGCGCACCCGATCATCAAGGTGGAAAACCTCGCCCGGCGCTACGGCCGCCGGTGGGCGCTCGCCGGCATCAACTTCGAGGCGCGTGAGGGTTCGGTGGTCGTGGTCGCCGGCCGGAACGGCGCGGGCAAGTCGACACTCCTGCGCGTCCTCGCCACCGCCATCAGGCCCGACCGCGGCACGGCGCTCGTCGGCGGGTTCAACGTCGCACGCGAGCGCGAGGACGTGCGAAAGATCACGGCCCTGCTCAGCCACTACTCCTACCTCTACGAATCGCTCACGGCCCGCGAGAACCTTCGTGTCGCCGCCGAGCACCTCGGCGCCGGCCGCAATGGACTGATGTCGCTTCTCGAACGGGTGAACCTCGGTCCGCGCGCTGACGACCCCGTTTCCACCTTCTCCGCCGGCATGCGCAAGCGCCTTTCGTTTGCGCGCATCCTCCTGCAGGACCCGCGCGTCGTCATGCTCGACGAGCCGTACGGACAACTCGACCCCGAGGGGTTCGTGCTCGTCGATGAAGTCGTGAAGGAGCTGAAGGCGAAGGGAACGACCATCCTGATGGCGACGCACCAGCTGGAGCGCGGCGCGAGCCTCGCTGACGACACGATCCACCTCGAGGCAGGGCGGATCGTCCACGGGGGCTCTCCCTGCTGACCGCCGCCCTCCGCAAAGAGGTGTTGCTCCAGTGGCGGACGCGTGCCCAGATGATGGCGGTGTTCGTCTTCGGCGCGGCGGCGTTGCTCCTGTTCAGCTTCGCGGTCGGCCCGGTCGCCGAGCTGCTGCGTCAGTTCTCGGCCGGATTCCTCTGGCTCGGTCTCCTTCTCTCTTCGACGTTGACCCTCGCCGAGAGCTACCACGCGGAGATGGAGAACCGGGCGCTCGAAGGGCTGCTGCTGCTCCCGTCCGATCCGCGCGCGCTCTACTACGGCAAGGCGATCGCGAACTGGCTCCAGCTCTGGATCCTCGGCGTCGCGCTCACGCCGGTGATGGTCATCCTCTACGACGCCGGCACCACGCGCATCTTCGCGCTGGTCGCCGTGATCGGCCTCGGCACCGCCGGTCTCTCGGCGCCGGGGACCCTCTACGCGGCGATGACGGCGCAGGTCCGCTCCAAGCAGACCCTGCTGCCGCTTCTGCTTTTTCCCCTCATCGTTCCCGCTCTGCTGGCCTCGGTCAAAGCGACCTCGCTGATCGTTCTCGGCGACCCGATGGGGGAGATCAAATCGTGGCTGACGCTACTGGTCGCGTTCGACGCAATTTATTGGTCTCTCTGCGGACTTCTATTCGGTCGAGTCGTCGAGGAGTGAAACGTCCAGCTATGCCCCGCCGATATCCGTACGTCATCTCTTCCGCGCTCTTGGCGGTCGCGATCTATTTCGGCCTCGCCGTGACGTACGTCGATCAGTACCTCCACGCGGACATCTCCCTCGGCCTGCCGGTCGCCGCGCGCACGCTGATCGCGGTTCTCTCCGGCCTCATCGGCGCCGCGATCTACCTGGCCGCGGATGACCTGAAGTCGCCCCGTTGCGCCAACAGACTGATCTTCACCGGCGTGATCCTGATGCTGATCGGCACCTGGTTCGGCCTCTTCGTCGCGCCGCCCGAGGAGTTCATGGGCGACGTACAGCGGATCATGTACGTCCACGTGCCGACCGCCTGGAACGGGCTGCTGGCGCTCACCGTCGCCTTCGTCTGCGCGATCGTCTTTCTGTTCAAAGGCGACTGGAAATGGGACGCCCGGATGGAGGCGTCGATCGAAGTCGGCGTCGTCCTCGCGTTCCTCCTCTGCGTCCAGGGGGCGATCTGGGCGAAGCCGACGTGGGGCGTCTGGTGGGACTGGGACCCGCGCCTGACGACGACCGCCGTCCTCCTCTTCGCGTTCCTCGGCATCCTCGCGCTCCGGAAATTCGTCGACGATCCGATGAAGCGCGCGATCTGGTCCAGCGTCGCGACGATCATCGCCTACGTCGACGTCCCGATCGTCTACTTCTCGGTGCGGTGGTGGAACTCGCTGCACCAGCTTCAGTCGAATCCGAATACCGTCTCGAAGCCGTTCTGGATCCCGCTGCGCGCCAACGCGTTCGGCATTCTCTTCGTGATGGTCGGCTTCATCATGCTGCGCGCGCGCATCGCCTCGCTCCGCCTGGAGACGGAGATCGCGCCGCCGCCGCTGGAATTCGGAGAGGCCGTATGAATGGAGTCGTGACCGGCGGCTGGAACTTCGTCATCGCCGCCTACGGCATCACCGTCGCCGTGCTGGCGATCTACGGATTGACCCTGATTACGAGACTTCGTGAGGAGAAGCGCCATGACGCAGAATCCGACCGCTACTGACGCCATGCGCAGGAAGACGCGGCTCTTCATGGCCGCCGCGATCGCCGTCGCCGCGATCGCTTTCGTCGTGATCGCGGCCAGCGGCATCAACAAGAACCTCGTCTACTACTGGACGCCGACCGACCTCCACAAGGCGGGCGACAAGGCGTACGGCGCCACGATCCGTCTCGGCGGCATGGTCGTCCCCGGCTCCATCAGGAACCACACCGGCGTCTCCGGCCTCGAGTTCGACGTCAA
>DASXIH010000028.1:0-6615 GCA_036498125.1 Thermoanaerobaculia bacterium | reverse complement strand
CTCATCGCGTGTCGCAACCGGCTGCGACACGCGATGAGCCGGGCGGGACAGGATGATTTTCGTCCCTTCGAAGTCGAATCTAAACCGAACTTCTTCCAGTCCCGCCCGGCTCATCGCGTGTCGCAGCCGGTTGCGGTCGTTCGCGTAGAACATCAGGAACCCGCCACCGCCCGCACCGACGAGCTTGCCGCCGACGGCGCCGTTGCGCATCCCGAGGTCGTACCACTCGTCGATCTGCGGATTCGACATCCCGCCGGAGCGCCGCTTTTTGTGCTCCCAATGTTCGTGCAGGAGCGCGCCGAACTCGTCCACGCGGCCGCCGATGAGGGCGGCCTCACTCCGCGCGGCGAGGTCTTTGACGTAGTGGAGGTTCCGGATCATCTCCTCATCGCCGCTCTGGCTCCGCGCCTTCTGGTCTTTCAGGATGCTGCTTGCGCTCCGCGAAAAGCCGGTGAAGAAGAGAAGGAGGTTGTCCTCGAGGTCGGCCATGGTGTCGAAGCTGATCGCGAGCGGCGCAGCCTCGACCGATTCGTCGGGTTGGAAGCGGAAACGCGTGATCCCGCCGTACGCGGCGATGTACTGATCCTGTTTCCCGACCGGCTCGTTGAGACGATCGATCTCGATCTCGCACGCGACGCGCGCGAGGTCGTGCGGCAGGATCGTGCGGCGGCGATGAGCGTAAAGCGCCTTGACGAGCGCCGTCGTGAAACTGCCGGAAGAGCCGAGACCGGTGCCTGAGGGGATGTCGGCGAGCGTGGTGATCTCGATCTGCGGCGTGCGGAAGTCGAGCATCCGGATCGCCTCCCGGATGATCGGGTGCTGGACGTCATCGGCTTTCTCGACGTGCTCGAGCTGCGAGTATTTGAGGAAGATGCCGCTGACGAACGGCCGCATGACGGTGACGTAGACGTATTTGTCGATTGCCGCGGCGAGGAGGAAGCCGCCGTGCTCGCGATAGTAGGAGGCGAGGTCGGTGCCGCCGCCGCCCAACGTAATTCGCAACGGGCTACGCGCGATGATCATAGATTCGCTTCACGACGGTCAGCGCCGCGTGCGCCTCGGCGAGGCCGGCTGACGGCGTACGGTGCATTGCAATGTCGTCGACAAACTCGCGGAACTCGAGCTCCCACGACTGGTCGCCGCGCGGGTACTCCCACGACGTCGTCTCCGGCGGTCCCATCTCCGGCAGCATGCGATAGAACGTGAGGCGCTCGGTGCCGTAGCTGCCGCCGAGGCCGTCGATCTGAAGCTTTCCGGTACGGCCGTAGATCTCGAGCGAAAAGAGGTTCTTCCACTCGGTGCAACTGACGTGGAGGAATGCCGTCTGCTCGCGAGCGGTCCGCAGGAGGAGAAACGCGTTGTCGTCGACCGGCATGTCCCAGTAGTAGGTCTTCGCGAAGCCGTCGACGTTCGTGAAGTCGCCGAGGAACCAGCGCGCGAGGTCGATCATGTGCACGCCCTGATCGATCAACTCGCCTCCGCCGGATTTCTCCGGATCGGCGCGCCATTCCTTGTCGTAGCCGATCCTCCCTCCGTGGCCGTAGCGGCCGCGGACGAACATCAGATCGCCCATGACACCGGAATCGACGATCTCGCGGGCTTTCAGGAGGGCGGGATGATACCGATGGTTGAAGCCGACGCGGACGCGGACGTCGCGCTTTGCGGCAGCGTCAATCAGCGGTTCGATCTCCGCGGCATTGCGTGCGGCGGGCTTCTCGACCAGGACGTGCTTTCCGGCCTCGATCGCCCCGAGCGTGACCGGCACCAGCATGTCGTTGGTCGTCGCGACGATCACGACGTCGACGTCCTCGCGCGTCACGGCATCGCGCCATTCCGACGTGCAAGAAGAGCCGGTCGACTTCGCGAGCGACTCGGCACGATCGGAGACGGGATCGCAGCAGACGACGACGCGGGCTCCCGGCAGCGCACGCGAGCGCTTCTGTCCGATGAGACCGCAGCCGACGATCGCGACCCGCAGCGTCAATCGAGTCCCCACTTCAGACCGCGATCCTTCGGGACGATGCGGCGGAGGGTGTAGACGTCCGTCTTGCGGAGATCATCCGCGTGCTCCGGAAACTCGGGGAAGGGATCCCAGACGGCGCTGATGAGCTTTCCGGTGACGCCGTCGCTCGCGGTCGAGGCGAGGAAGAGGGCGAGCTCGGTTCCCTTCTGCAGCCCCGCCCCACCCGACTCCTTCTGCTTCACGGAGCGGTTGTAGAAGTTCTCGCCGACCCTATCCGGGCCCGCGGCCAGCACTTCATCGAGGAGCCGCGTGTTGAGGGCACCCGGCGCGATGCTGTTGACGTCGATCCCCCACTCGCGCACTTCCTCGGCGAGCGTTTCGGCGAATCGAACGATCGCCGCCTTCGATGCGGCGTACGCGCTGATGCGCGGCAGCGGGTTCGTCGCACCGCCGCCGGAGAGCTGAATGATTTTCCCGCGCCGGTTCTGTTTGAAGTGCGGGAGCAGCGCGCGGCAAAAAAGGACGGAGCCCATGAGGTTGATCTCGATCGCGCGCACCCACGCCGCCCAATCGACGTCCTCGATCGCGCCGAGCGGTCCATAGATGCCGGCGTTGTTGACGAGGATGTCGACGCGGCCGAGCTCGCGGAGCGCGAAATCAACGAACGCAGCAACGTCCGTCTCTTCCGCAACGTCTGCTCGTCGCGCAATGATCCTCTGGGATTCTCGCGCGACGGAGCGAAGCTCACTGACTGCTGTATTCAGAGACGACTCATCACGCGCGCAGATCGCGACCGACGCTCCCGCCTCCACGTATGCGCGCGCGATCGCGAGTCCGAGTCCCTGGCTCGCTCCGGTGACGATCGCGTTGCGCCCGGAAAGGTCGAAGGTCATGGCAGCGCCTTCCCTACCGTCGCATAGACGACGCGCGGGTCGTTGCAGAACTGCTGCTGCAGGAAACGATTTGCGTCGAGGATCAATTGGCCTTTCATGGCATCAGCGACCGCGCTGCTCTCGATCTGCCGATAGTCGGGCCACTCTGTCATGACGACGAGGGCGTCGGCACCACGGACCGCATCGATGGCCGTGGACGCAAGCTCGATCGACAGATCATCCGGCAGCGACTTCACGGCAGGATCATGCGCGCGAATGCGAGCACCGTCGGCAACGAGTGACTGACACAGCTCGATCGCGAGGGAGCGCCGCAGCGTGTCGGTGCCGGGCTTGTACGTCAGCCCCCAGATCGCGATCTGCTTTCCGGCGACGCCGCCGAGAACCTCGCGCAGGCGGCGAGCGGCCCAGGAGCGGTGGGCGTCATTGCTCCGCTTCACCCCTCGCAGCAGGTGCGCGGGAAGGCCGATCTTTTCGGCGCGCTCGGAGAGAAAGACGACGTCACGGGCGAGCGTGCCGCCCGCAAATGCGGCGCCGGGACCGAGGTAGGCCGAGGGGCCGATCCGTTTCTCGCTCTTGAGACCGCGCTCGACCTCCTTTGCATCCGCTCCGGTGTTCTCGCAAACGGCGGCAATCTCGTTGATGAACGCCACCGACATCGCGAGAAAGGCGTTCAGGGCGTGCTTCGTCATCTCCGCCGACTCGACCGACATCCACTCGATGCGGTCGGTGAACGGCGCGAAGAGGCGCGTGATGCGGTCGCGGTCGCGCGGATCGCGGACCCCGGCGACGACGCGATCGGGATGCGTGAAGACGTCGATCGCTTTCCCGAGCCGGAGGTTCTCCGGCGAGTACGCGAACGAAAAGCCGCGCCCCTGCGCCGAGGTTTCGAGCAGGGCGGTCGAACCGACCGGCAGTTGCGAGGAGATGAGGATGAGAGCACCTTCAGTGATGAACGGATAGAGCGACTCGACCGATCGGATGACAAAGTCGACATCGGCGTTGTCGTCGTCATCGACCGGCGTGTCGTAGGTGATCCAGACGATTTCAGAATCGTGAACGGCTGACGGATCCGTCGTGAATCGCAACGTTCCTTTGGCGACCCCCGCCTCGATGAGGTCATCGAGCCCCGGTTCGAAAATGGGCGCGCGGCCGGCCGGGTCGTACGCCGTCACCTCGTGACCCGCGGCCGCAAGGCAGGCGGCCGTCACCGATCCGAGATGCCACAACCCGACGACCGAGACCTTCAAGAACGCGCCTCGAGCAACCACTGATTCGACTGCAGGTAGTCGAGCGTCTTGATGATCCCCTCGGCGATCGAGACCTTCGGCCTCCATCCGAGCGAGCGCACCTTCGAACAGTCGAGGAAGATGAACGGGTTGTCGCCGACCCAGCCGCGATCGCCGCCGGTGTACGAGAGCTTCGGCGAGAGGCCGAGGTGCTGCGTGATCCAGCCGACCGAGTCGTTGACCTCGACGAATTCGTCCACGCCGAGGTTGTAGACGTGGACCTTCGCGGACGGATGCGCGAGCGCCGTCAGGATCGCGTCGATGCAGTCCTGAATGTAGAGATACGACTTCCGCTGCTTCCCGTTGCCGAGCACCGTCAGCTCATGCGGATTCGAGAGCAGGCTCTTGTAGAAATCGAAGACGTGGCCGTGCGAGTAACGCTCGCCGAGGATCGAGACGAACCGGAAGATGTAGCCCTCGAACCCGAACCCTTCGCAATACGCCTGGATCAGCCCCTCGCCGGCGAGCTTCGACGCTCCGTAGAGCGAGGTCTGGATCGGGAACGGCGCGGTCTCCGGCGTCGGAATCACCTCGGCCTCGCCATAGACCGAGCCGGTCGAGGAGAACGCGATGCGCTTCACGCCGTTCGCGCGCATCGCCTCCAGGACGTGGAACGTGGCGAGCGTGTTCTGCTCGACGTCCTTTCCGGGGTGCTGCAGACCGAAACGGACGTCGGCATTCGCAGCGAGGTGAAAGACGCTGTCGCTTCCCGCCATCGCGGCGGTGAGCGTGCCGAGATCGAGCAAATCTCCTCGAACGAGGTGAAATGTGCTCGATCGCTGCGCTATCTCGAGAAAGCGCTCCTGCCCTGTCGAGAGGTTGTCGTAGCCGGTCACCTGGTGGCCGTCAGCGAGCAGGCGATCGGCGAGATTGCTGCCGATGAAACCGGCAGCGCCGGTAATGAATGCTTTCATTTGATGTTCAGGAACCCGTCCCCGCGACCACGGCCCATGCCGTTCGCGCGAGGATCTTGAAGTCGAGCCACAACGACCAGTTGTCAATGTATTCGAGATCCATCTTCACCCAGTCGTCGAAGCTGGAGATCTTATTGCGGCCCCGCACCTGCCAGAGGCACGTGATCCCCGGGCGGATGCTCAGCTTCCGTTTGTGCCAGAAGCCGTAGGCATCGAGCTCGTGCGGGAACGCGGGACGCGGGCCGACGAGCGACATGTCGCCTTTGAGCACGCTCCAGAGCTGCGGGAGCTCGTTGAGACTGTATTTGCGGAGGAAGCGTCCGACCGGCGTCACCCGCGGGTCGTCTTTGATCTTGAAGACCGGTCCGGTCATTTCGTTCTTGTCGAGCAACTCTTTCCGCCGCACCTCGGCGTCCGGAACCATCGTCGTGAATTTGAAGCCGGTGAAGCGCATGCCGTTCCGCCCCACGACGTTCCAGCGGTAGAAGACCGGAAGCGAGCGGTTGCCGATCTTGATCAGGATCGCGATGAGCAGAAAAACGGGCGAGAGGACGATCAACAGGAACGCCGACACGATGATGTCGAAGAGACGCTTGAAGAACAGCGCGTCGGAGTCGAAATGCGGCGGTGCGAGCACGACGGCCGGCAGATGGAGGAGCTGGAAGGGATACAGCATCCGGAGCGTGCGGAACTTTCCAAAGAGAAGCGCCTGCGGCACGATCCGCAAGAGGATGCCGAGGGCGTCGCAGTTTTCGATGGTGGGGGCCATCCACTCCGCGCTCGCCGCAGCCTGCACCGCGATGACCTCATCGACGGCGCGGCTGATCAACGTGTCGCCCAGCTGCGAGGCCTGTCCGAGCATCTCCGTCCCAGGATCGAATTCCGCCGGGTCGTCGGGAACGGCGAGGTAGCCGGTGATCGCGTATTCCGTCCTCGGCGTCGTTTCGCGGAAGTAGTCGACGAGCCACTTCACCCCTTCGCGCGGCCCGACGAGCAGGACTTTCTTCGTGTAGAAGCCCGCTTCCAGCCGCCGGTGGAAGTATTGCCGCAGCGTGCTTCGAAAGACGAAGAGGAATACGGCCCCCGTCACGATGAACGTCAGGAGAAACAGCCGGCTCCATCCGGCACTCTTCTCGAAGAAAAAGAAAAGAGTCATGACGCCGGCCGAGGCGAGCGGCGCGGAGACGCAGTAGACGAACATCCTCGTGCGGCTCTGCCGCAGGATCGGGTGATAGGCGTTGAGCGTCTCGAGGACCAGGATCGCGGCGACGCACGCCACGAGGAAGGTGCCGACGACCGCGCGGAACGGCGGCAGCTCTCCCGTCACCGGCTCCGGTCTGAGCACCGCCGGCAACCACGACAAGTCGATTCGATGCGTGAAGGAATGGAGCCACGGCCAGAGGGCGTAGGCGAGGCAGAACGCCAACGCCACAACGGCGAAGTCGAGGATCCAAAAAAAGCGCCGGGGGATCATGCGGTTTGGGTGGCGGAGACGCGGCCGGCTGCGACCTGGAGATAGAACTTCTCGAGGTCTTCGATGATCGAGGGCCACGCGAGCA
>DASXIH010000027.1:0-3192 GCA_036498125.1 Thermoanaerobaculia bacterium | reverse complement strand
GGTTGCGGGGGGGTTGCGAGGGGATGCGCGCCGCGGGTCATCGCGGCGCGCATCCGGGGGGTGGGACGGCCTACTTGGCGGCCGTGGCGGTGGGCTTGCGCGTCTTGCGCGGGGAGGAGACTTTCGCGTTGAGGGTCGTCTTGCCTTCGACGACGAGGTAGGCGCTCAGCTTCTCGTACCGCTTCTGGCCGAAGCCTTTCACCTGCATCAGGTCGGTCGTCTTGTGGAACGGCCCGTGCGCGGTGCGATAGTCGATGATCTGCTGCGCCGCCTTCACGCCGATGCGCGGCAGGAACGCGAGCTGCGCCGCGTCGGCGGTGTTGATGTTGACCACACCCGGCACGTCGGCGAGGGCCGCCGTGGCGAGCGAGAGGATGAGGATTCCGAGAAGCACGATTGCGGGGGACTTCCGCATGGGTCTTGTTCTCCTTTCAGTTGTTACTGGTTGTGTTGTTGGTTGACTGTCGATGCGTTGTTTGGCTGATTTCCCACACTTGAACTTCCATCTGTGTCTTCTGTTCACGCCTTGTCTCTCTTCGGCACCACCTCCTTTCGCCGGGACATAGTTCAAGCGGTCCGCCGAGGTGGCAGATGGGCGTAAGTGATTGCGGGGTTATGGGGTTACGCGGTTTCGGAGGGTTGGCGGGATGTCAAAAGATCTTGCCAAACACGCGCTATACTCACTTTCACGACATGAAAGAAAAGCGTGAGATCTACCGCTTTCTTCACGTCACTCCCCGCCGGATCTTCGAACAGCTCGATCAGTACGTCGTCGGGCAGCGCCACGCGAAAGAGGCACTCGCGGTGGCGGCGTACAACCACCTCAAACGGATCGAGTACCTCAAGTTCGGCGGCGAGACGACCATCCGCAAGTCGAACATCTTGATGATCGGACCCTCCGGCTCGGGCAAGACGTACCTCGCCCGCACCCTCGCGAAGATCCTCGACGTCCCCTTCGCCTACAACGACGCCACCGCCTTCACGGAGGCCGGCTACTACGGCGAGGACGTGGAGGTCGCCATCGGCCGCCTCCTCTACGCCACGAACCAGAACGTCGACGCAGCGGAGAACGGCGTCGTCTTCATCGACGAGATCGACAAGATCGCCCGCCGCGGCGGCGGCCAGCGCACCGGCGCCGGCACCCGCGACATCGGCGGCGAAGGGGTGCAGCAGGCGCTCCTCAAGCTGTTGGAAGGCGAAAAGCTCTTCGTTCCGATGAACGTCACGGCGCACTGGAACAAGTACGACTACGTCGAGGTCGATATCTCGAACGTGCTGTTCATCTGCGCCGGCTCGTTCTCCGACCTCGACGCCGCGCCGGAGTCGAAGCCGATCGGCTTCTTCGGCGAGGGGAACGGCCGCGACCGCGAGCTCTCGAACGACGATCTCGTGAGGTACGGCTTCCTCCCCGAGACCCTCGGCCGCCTCCCGATCCGCGTGAGCCTCGACCCGCTCGGCGCCAGCGAGCTGGTGTCGATCCTCACGGAGCCGCGCGAGGCGATGATCCCGGAGTACCAGCGTCTCTGCGCCCTCGACCAGATCCAGCTCGACTTCACCCGCGAAGCGCTCCTCGAGATCGCCGGCGCCGCCGTGCGCCAGCGCCTCGGCGCCCGCGCCCTCCGCGCCATCATGGAGAAGGTGATGCACCCGATTCTCTTCTCCGGGCCGGAGCGCGCCGGCGAGCGCATCACGATCGAAGCAGAGCACGTGCAGCGCGCGCTCGCATAAACTCTCGCCCCATGCAGATGATCGCCATCACAGCGAAGGCGACGTCACCGGCGGCGCTCGATTACGCGCGGCGCGTCGGCGAGGACCTCGGCACGCGCGGTTTCAGCGTGATCTGGGACGACGTCACGGCACACGCACTCGGCGGCGGCCTTCGCTCCTGTCCGAAAACGGAGCTCGCGGCCGCCGCGGAGCTCCTCATCACGTTCGGCGGCGACGGGACGCTGCTCTCAGTCGCCCGCCACGCCCCCGAGCACGTCCCGATCCTCGGCGTGAACATGGGGACGCTCGGCTTCCTCACGGAGGTGCGCGTCGAGGAGTTCCCCGAGATGCTGGAGCGGGTGCTCGCCGGCGAGCATTTCGTGGAGCCGCGCGTGACGTTCGACGTCTCGATCCGCGGCCCGCAGCGCGACGAGTCGGCGCGCTTCCGCGTGCTGAACGACGTGGTGATCAACAAGGGCGCCGTGGCGCGCATCATCGAGATGAAGGTGATGGTGGCGGGGAACTTCGTCTCCACGTTCCGCGGCGACGGGCTGATCGTCTCCACGCCCACCGGCTCGACCGCCTACAACCTCTCCGCGGGCGGCCCGATCATCTATCCGACGATGGGCGCCGTGGTGCTGACGCCGATCTGCCCGCACATGCTGACGAACCGCCCGATCGTGCTCCCGGACGAGCTGGACGTCGAGATCGCGATCACGAGGGGTGTCGAAGGCCACGACATCTATCTCACGCTCGACGGCCAACAAGGGATCGAGGTCACACCCGATGACCGCATCTGCGTCCGCAAGTCGGCGCATCCGATCCTCCTGATTCAGTCTCCCGACAAGAATTACTTCGACGTTCTACGGAACAAGCTGAAATGGGGAGAGGCGTGATGAGTTGGCGGTTGCCAGTTGCCGGTTGCCTGATTGTCTTGCTTGCCGCTTGCACGAACGCACCCGCACCAAAAAGCATGAAGAAGAATGAACTGATCCTCATCGGCGGCACGGTGGCCGTCGGGCCGCAGCAGACGCCGGAAAAGAACGTCGCGATTTACGTGAGCGACGGGGTGATCCGCGAGATCGGGTCGCCGGACGCAATCCGGAAGGCGCACCCGAATACGACCGAGATCGGCGTCCCGAACGCGACGATCCTCCCCGGCCTCACCGACGCGCACGGGCATCTCTACGGCCTCGGCCTCTCGCTCGACATCGTGCATCTACAGGGAGCAGCGACGTACGAGGAGGCGATCGCGCGCGTGAAGGAGCGCGCGGCGAGCGTCCCGAAGGGCGAGTGGGTACGCGGACGCGGGTGGGACCAGAATCGCTGGACGGTGAAGGAGTTCCCGACCGCCGCGCCGCTCGACGCCGCAATCCCCGATCATCCGGTGTGGCTGAAGCGCGTCGACGGACATGCGGGCGTCGCGAACACTGCCGCGATGCGCGGCGCCGGCATCACGCGCGAGACGAAGGACCCCGAGGGGGG